>CAYFPW010000039.1:0-10826 GCA_964345055.1 uncultured Steroidobacteraceae bacterium
TTGGTCAGGGCGCCATGCGCTGCCATCCCTTCGTACTCAAGGAAATGACCGCAGCCCATGATCCGGATCATGCGCGGGGCATGCGCGACTTCGACCGCGCGCTGTTCGGTCATATCGGCTTCACCATTTCCAACGCCGTGCGCGCCTTCGTGATGGCGCTGACGTTCGCACGCTTCGAAAAAGTGCCGGATACCGGCGCAGCGCGCCGCTACTACCAGCACATCGAGCGCTTCAGCGCCTCGTTCGCCTTTCTCACCGACGTGGCAATGCTCTCGCTCGGCGGATACCTCAAGAAGAAGGAGGGTCTTTCTGCCCGGCTCGGCGACGCGCTGTCGGCGATGTACTTCGCTTCGATGGTACTCAAGCATCACGAAGATCGCGGCCGCCCAGAGGCTGAGCTGCCGTTGGTCGAATGGTGCTGCCGCGACCTGCTCTACCAGACGCAGGAGCAGCTGCATCTGGTACTACGCAATTTCCCCAACCGCTGGGTCGCAGCGCTGGTGCGGCTATGCATCTTCCCGCGGGGCCTGACTTACTTCGCTCCGGCCGATCGTCTGGCGCGTCAGGTTGCCGATCTGGTGCTCATCGACTCCGATGCGCGAACGCGTATCGCCCGCAGCATCTATGCAACACCGAGCCCGACCAATCCGCTTGGCCTGCTGCAGCAGGCACTGGAACTGGCGCCGAACGCGGAGTTGCTGGAGCAGCGCATCCGTAATGAAGGCGTGAAGACCGGACGTATCACGGCGCTGGATTTGGCCGGACAGATCGATCAAGCGGAACAGCTGGGACTGCTGGCCGCGGATGAGGCACGCTTCATGCGCGACTATGACGCCCGCGTGATGGCGCTGGTCAATGTCGATGACTTCGCGCCCGGCGAGATCGGCACCCGCCACTGACATGTACCGCGCTTTTTTTGGCCTGAGCGAGAGACCGTTCGCGATCACTCCCGATCCACGCTATCTCTATCTCAGCACACGACATGCCGAGGCGCTGGCCCATCTGGTCTACGGCATCAATGAGTCCGGCGGCTTTATTCAGCTGACCGGCGAGGTGGGCACTGGCAAGACCACGACCATCCGTTCGCTTCTGGCACGTGCACCAAAGAACGCGGAAATCGCGCTGATCATCAACCCGCGTATCTCATCGCTGGAGTTCCTCGAGACGATCTGCGAGGAATTTGGACTGACTGTACCGGAGTCAGCGGAGAAGAATGCCAAGGTGTTGATCGATTCGTTGAATCGCTATCTGTTGAGTGCACATGCCCAGGGACGGCGTGTGGTGCTGATCGTTGATGAGGCGCAGAACCTGCAGCCCGAAGTGCTGGAGCAGGTTCGGCTGTTGACGAACTTGGAGACGGAGTCGCAGAAGCTGCTGCAGATCATTCTGATCGGTCAGCCGGAGCTGCGCGAGCTTCTGGCCCGCAACGACCTGCGCCAGCTGGCCCAGCGTGTCACTGCTCGCTATCATCTCGCGCCGCTGACCGCTGAGGAGACTGCCGCCTATGTGCGCCACCGCCTGCGTATCGCGGGCGCCACCAGCGAGATCTTTGGCGACCGTGCGCTGCGCGAGGTCTATCGGCTCAGCGGCGGTGTGCCGCGTGTCATCAATGTCATCTGTGATCGTGCGCTACTCGGCGCGTATACCCATGACCAGCACGAAGTGACCGCAGCGCTGGTGCGTCAGGCCGGCGCTGAAATCTTCGGGCAGCGCCTTAGCCCACATTGGCTGACGCCACTGATCACCGCCTTGTCACTGACCGGACTGATCGTCGTCATCCTGATCCTGTGGAAGATTGATTCCGGGCAGTCTGCAGCCGCAACACCCCCGACAGATCAGGCACAGACACCTAGCGCGTCAGCGTCCAGCACTGCTACGGCCGTTGCGTCAGATATGGGAACGGAAAACACCGCGGCCACAGCTGGCCCGCCCATCACATCAGCAACTGGTCCGGTCGTTACGGCATTATCGGGACTCCTCCAGCAATCGACGCTGGCCGATGGTGCCGACGCCGCGATCAGGGAGTTGCTCAAAATCTGGGGCGCGACACCGGCCCCCAATGGCGTCGAATCTTGCAATGCCGCCACGCGTCAGGGACTCGAATGCGTGACGCTCCACAGCACGCTGGCGCAGGTGCGCGAGCTGAACCGGCCCGCTGTGTTGGTGCTCAGCGATAATCAGCAGCGCGCGCACCATGTGGTGCTCACGCAGCTGGAAGATGAACATGCCTGGTTGCGTATCGGCTCAATGGATGTCTATGTCAGCATTGCCGAGCTGTCTCGCTACTGGTTCGGTGATTTGGTGCTGGTATGGCGCACCCCGGCAGCAATCGATCATCGCATGACGATTGGCAGCCGAGGCCCGGCAGTACAACAGCTCCGCGAACGCCTACTGCGCTGGAGCGGCGCAGTGCCTTCCAATGCGGGTGTCACCAATGTTTTTGATGCTGAATTGAAGCGACTCGTGGAACAGTTCCAGCTCGCCCATCACCTCACGGCTGATGGCAACCCTGGGCTGGAGACCCAACTGCTGCTCGACAGCTCACTGGCCACACCGGACAGCCCACAGTTGCGCAAGCCTGCGCCACAAGGTTGATGTCATGTCATTCATACTCGATGCTCTGAAGAAGTCCGAGGCCGAGAGGCAGCGTCAGACCGGTCCGGCCCTGCTCGAGATGCGTGTGGTCCGGCCTCAGCGACGAATCCCGGTGTGGCTTGCCGTACTCGGAGCTGTGCTGATCCTCTTCAATCTCGTTGGCCTGCTCTGGCTGATGCTGCGGTCGTCACCCGGCGCGAGACCGGCAGCGCCGGCTGCAGTGGCGCAGGCCCATGCCGGATCTGCCACCGGAGGTGTCGCTGTGACGCCGGGCGCGACCACACAGCTGGCGCCCGGCGAGCGATTGATTGTGCCCGGCACACTCGGCGCAGCGGGCTTGGTCGCCAATGACGGGAATGTGCCAATGCTGGCTGGTGGTGATGAACCCACCGCTGGCACGGAAATCAATCCCGCGGATTTCGTGCCCGCCGCAGTCAGTGAACGCACCCGGCCCCGCGGCGTTACACCTCGCAATTACAGCGACATTCGCAACACTCTGCCCGCGCTGCGCCTCGACTTGCATGTTTATGACAGCAGTCCGGCGCGACGCTATGTGTTCGTGAACATGAAACGGCTGGGAGAAGGAGAAGCGACTGCAGAAGGCGCGCGGGTGGTGGAAATTACTCGCGAGGGTGTGGTGATGAGTTATCGCAACACCGAGTTCCTGCTTACCAACGATTCCCTTCCTGGGTCATCAACCCGTATTCCCGACCGTCAATAACTCTTGCAGATTGCAGGAATTTTCAGCGAATCCGCGGCCATCAGAAGCTCAGCGCGATACCGAGCTTCAGTCCTTCGGTGGTGGCGGCAGATCCGTCGGTGGCGTCATGTCGAAGCGCTGATAGCCGGTTCCCGGATCCACCGAGCGATCGAATGCCGGGCAGGCGGTGAAATCCGTCATCGTATAGTTGCGGCGGCGCAGATACTGGTAGGTCACCTTCGCAGGCGCAGTCAGAGCATCCGGCGCTTCCAGTGTCGCATCCACCTGCAAGGTATCGGCATCTTTGAGGAACATGCGCTCGGTGACGACGGCATTCTGACCCACCGGAATGCCGGCGATGTCCAAGGCATTAGCCTCGGGCCTGAGCCCAACGGTTTTCACCACCAGTGTCTGGCCTTCCCAGTGCGCCACGGATGTACCTGCATCAGTGGGCTCAGGCTTTTCGGGCAATGCGCGGCCGTCTGTGTAGAGGCGCCGCACCAGACCGCCTTCCCAGATGACGGTCACTCGATCCCGCGTGAACAGAAACTCGATGCTGCCGTGAAAGCCGCCACTGTAGCCGCCGAAAGTGGGCGGCTGACAATAGACTGAGCGAATGTCGAGCTGATTGGTACGAGACAGTTCGCCATGCTGCCTGACGCCTGCCTGTGCGGTGCTGCGCAGCACGGGCTGGAGCGCGGCATTGGAATCCAGGAGCGCCTGTCGCATCGATCGCCAGCCACCGCTCCAGTCCGGCAGAACTTGTTTCGACGCTGCCTTTGCGGATGTTGCCGACTTGGTCGTGGCGGCAGCTGCAGCTCTTGGAGCCGGCGAATTGGCTGCCGCACCCTGTGTGACGAGTGCGAGGCACAGCAGCAAGCCAGCGACATACACGCTTCGAGCCGCACTATTGATCATGGCGTTTTCTTGTTCTTGTCGAAGGCGCTGGCACCACTCTGGCCCGGCGCATCCGGCTCGTTATTGGTGACCTGCCCATCCGCATGAGTGGCGCGAATGAAGGCTCCACCGTTGCGCCCATCTTTCAGTGGGAAGTATTCGACCGTGAGCTTCTCACCCGGAGTCAGCGTCTCCGGCGTCCAGCCATAACGCCGTAGTTCGGCCACGCCGCTGCTCTCGAATGAATACAGGTCGTAGCCGTTCTTACCCTTCACATACAGCCAAACGAATGTATGCGGGTTCGTCCATTCAAGCTTAGCAACGACACCGTCGATGGTACGCCGTTGCGACATGTCGAACAGTGCGTAGGAGTGATGTGACAGTGCGGGAGCCGCCACTCCCAGCAATACCAGAGCCATAGCCAGACCTGACTTGCGGCCGCGATTCATGCAGCACCCCCCCCCGCTGTTATGCGGCGACTTTCATTTCGCCTTATCAGCGGATGCTAGCACACGTAGCGGCTAGCTAACGCCCACGACCATGACGGTGAGGTTTCCATCTCGATCACCCGCCAGCAGCGTCTTGCCATCAGCGGAAAAGTGCAGCAGCACGATCTCATCGCTGAAAAGATCGGCATCTACCGGCTCATCCGCGAAACCTGGACGCCACAGCAACAACCGGCAATCGCGACCGGCGCTGGCGAGATAAGGGCCTTTTGGAGCGCAGATCATCTGCGTGATGCGGTCCGTGTGGCCGTTCAATTGAATGGGTTCGCTGCCCTCGGGCCCGCGACCGGCAAATTCCCAGACGATGATGCCGCGGTCAGCCGCAGTGGCGAGATATTTGCCATTGGCGCTCCAGCCAGTGTGCGCGACCTTGGCTCCATACCCTTTCATCTCCGACTGCTTGCCGGTGACGATGTTCCAGAAGTGCACGGTACCGTCCTGCAACCCGGAGGCCAGTACGCTGCCATCGGGGCGCCAACTGGCCGTCAGACAGGCTCCCTTCCAGTCATAGGAGTGCGACACCACAGGCGTAGCGATCCGATGCACGCGCACCCCGCCGTTGCAGGCCGCTGCCACCTCAGTTGACTTGGGCCGCCAGGCCAGCGCGGCAATGTTTCCCGCATGACCAGCGATCAGCGTCTGCTCGGCGCCGGCACTGTCGAAGATGTGCAGCCGCGTCGCATTACCGACAGCGAGCAACTTGCCGTTACCAGAGAAAGACAGATGCTCGGTCCATTCGCGGTGGGTGTGGATGACGCGCGAATCAGTGTTGCGCGAATCCCATAGACGTACGGCGCCATCCTGGCCGCTGCTGGCAAACAGCGCCCCTGCGGGCTGCCAGGCCAGCGCCAAAGCGCCGCCCGAATGTTCTCCAATGCGTTCCGCCTTGCCGGCTGCGCGCAGGCTGACGCGAAACACACCGCCTTCGCCGCCAGCCACTACCACCGTGGCGCCGTCCGGAGAAAACGCGGCATCGACTGGGTACTCACCCAGCGCGAGCTGCACTCGACGCTGCAGCAACGGAACGCTATTCATTCCGATGCATCACTTCGCAATGCAGGATTCGAGACCGGCTTCGAGTTCATTGCGATCCAGATTCCGGCCGATGAACACCATGCGATTGGCCCGCTTCTCGCTGCCCCAGGGCCGCTCCAGCTTGCCGTCGAAGATCATGTGCACGCCATGAAATACGTAGCGACGCGGCTCGCCCTTGAAAGCGAGGATACCCTTCATGCGCAGGATGTCAGCGCCGCGACTCTGCAGCAGATAGGAGAGCCAGTCGTTCACCTTTCGGGAATCGAGTTCGCGAGGCTCGACAATGCCAATTGAACCCACTTCGGCCTCATGATGATGCGAACCGAACTCGCGCTCGGCCACCGGCGCAACGCCATGAACATGAAAACCGAACTCTGCAGGCGCATGCTCGATGAACATCACCCAATGGCCCGCTTCGGGCAGCGTCAGCGCAAACTCACCGCCGTCATCCCACTCCAGTGCACACAGCCGCCCTGGTGGAATGGCCTCACCACTGCGCACTTTCAGCGGCTCGCCGCCAAAAGACGTGGCTGCAATATCGGCCAGTCCATCGATGCCGGCGGCACCAGCCTCGATGGACTGAAGCACAACGAAGCGAACGCCACGCAGCGCGTCGTCATGGTCGTGTCCGCAATCAGGGCCGTGCTCGTGACCGTGCTCATGGCTATGAGCATGTCCATGATGCGCGCCCGTATGCAGCAATACCTTTTCGGCCTTCAGTTCATAGGCACCCGCCCATTCAAACGGCCGCGGTGCTTCGAGGAATTTTTCGTCCAGCTGCAGGGCCCGATCCAGGTCGAACGCACCAATGTTCAGCACCTTATCTAGCGGAAGCTCTGCATGTTGTGTACGCACGATAGGCGCCGTCGCATTGATCGCGCGCAGTTCGCGCTCGACCGCAGCCAGCGTCTCCGGCGTGACCAGATCGGTCTTGTTGAGCAGCAGCACGTCGGCAAAGGCGACCTGCTCCACTGCGGCCTGCGCGCTGCGTAGCTGTCCGGCAATGTGATGCGCATCGACCAGTGTCACGATTGCATCAAGGACGTAGTCTTCTTTCAGGTCTTCATCAACGAAGAAGGTCTGGGCGACGGGACCCGGATCCGCGAGACCGGTGGTCTCAACCAGCACGTAATCGAAACGCTCACGCCGCTTGCGCAGCTGGCCGAGTACGCGAATCAGATCGCCACGCACCGTGCAGCAGATACAGCCGTTGGCCGTCTCGAAGATTTCTTCCTGCGCCCCGATGACCAAGTCGTGATCCACACCGACGGCGCCGAACTCGTTCTCGATGACGGCGATGCGTTTGCCGTGATTCTCCGACAGGATTCGGTTCAACAGAGTCGTCTTTCCGGAACCCAGAAAACCGCTCAACACGGTGACCGGAATGCGCTTGGCCATGGCCCTCTACCTCGAACGCAGGCGCTGCAGCAGCCAGGCCATCCCCGGCAGACGCAGCAGATTCAACAGCAGCATCCAGCCGATGCGCGGTCCCAGACGGGCAGGCGTTGGCGTTACGGCCGCAAAGAATTCACGGCTGACGTCACGCTGTACGGGCAGGGTCATTGATCGCTGTCTCGTGATCGGAAAAGCCCGCACTAGATGCGCGGTGCCTTGTCCATTTCCCAGGCGAGCAGCGGCGCGCCGCGCTTGATCCACATGCCGCAGCCCAGTGGATCAAAGTGCTTCTGTAACTGTCTGCGGTACCAGTTGCCTTGTCGCAGGCCGAGCACCTTGTCAGTCTTTTCCTGCTCGCAATTTTCCTGCCAGTCCTCACGGGTCAGTGCGCTGAAGTACATCACACCTCGGCACCAACGAGCCAGGTTGGCGATTGCCTTGGCGGCATCACGGTCGTTGAGGTACTGAAGCACATCGTAGCAAACAACCAGCTCGAAGCGCTGGCGGGTACGCCAGCTGTGCACTGAGCCATGGTGCCAGCCGAAGCGCTCGCACAGATACTCGCTGTATTCCATGCCGACATACTCGGCCTTCTTGAACGCCTTCAGCAACGGCTTGCGTAGCAGGCCCATACCGCAACCGGCATCCAGTATGGTGCGCACCGGCAGTTCCAGATAGTTGACCGCGGCAGCGATCAATTCGGCTCGACGCCGGTTCTCTCCCGCCGTGATCACCGCGGTGCGAGGGTTGGAGTAGAAGCGCTCGTAGTACTGTTTATCAAAAGGCATCGGGAATATCCGCGGCACCATGTAAACTGGCTAAAACGTATTGTAGACCATGAAAGACACAACTGAACGCACTGCCGCCACGCCCAGCGTGGGTTTCGTCAGCCTAGGCTGCCCCAAGGCACTGGTTGACTCGGAGCGCATCATCAGCGAACTGAAGATGCGCGGGTACGGCATTTCGCCGGATTACGGCGGCGCCGATCTGGTAGTGGTGAACACCTGCGGCTTCATCGATTCGGCCATCGACGAGTCGCTAGATGCCATTGGCGAAGCCCTGCAGCAGAATGGGCGCGTGATCGTGACCGGCTGCCTCGGCGTGAAGCCGGAAACGATCCTGTCACGCCATCCAAAAGTTCTGGCCGTCACGGGCCCCCATGCCACCGAGCAGGTGCTGGCTGCCGTCAACACCCACTTGCCGCAGCCGCATGACCCGTTTGTCGATCTGGTGCCGCCGGCCGGTGTGCGTCTCACACCGCGCCACTATGCTTACCTGAAGATTTCTGAGGGCTGCAACAACCGCTGCAGCTTCTGCATCATTCCGGCACTGCGTGGCGATCTGGCCAGCCGGCCGATCGACGAGGTACTCCGCGAGGCTGAACAACTGGTTGCCAGCGGCGTGAAGGAGCTGCTGGTCATATCTCAGGACACCAGTGCCTACGGGAGTGATCTGCGCTATCGCGCGGTGGACTGGAATGGCCGGCGCATCGAGACCCGCTTCCTTGATCTGGCGCGCGAACTGGGCGAACTGGGTGTCTGGGTGCGCATGCACTATGTGTATCCGTATCCGCACGTCGATGCCGTGCTGCCATTGATGGCCGAGGGCAAGGTACTGCCCTATCTGGACATCCCCTTCCAGCATGGCAGTCCGTCAGTGCTCAAGCGCATGCGCCGACCTGCCCATGCCGAAAATACGCTCAAGCGCATCGAGTCCTGGCGCGCCCAGTGCCCCGAACTCACGCTGCGCAGCACCTTTATCGTCGGCTTCCCAGGAGAAACGGATGCCGAGTTCGAAGAGCTGCTGCAGTGGCTCGAAGCCGCGCAACTCGACCGTGTGGGCTGCTTCAAGTACTCGCCCGTTGAGGGCGCAACCGCCAACGATATTGCCGCGGCGGTCCCCGACGAGGTGATGGAAGAGCGTCACGCACGCTTCATGGAGCGCGCGGCCGCCATCAGCAGCGCGCGTCTGGCCAAGCGCGTCGGGCAGACCGTGCAGGTGCTCGTGGATCGCATGGAAGGTAGCGTCGCCATCGCACGTACCGCGGGCGATGCACCGGAGATCGATGGTGTGGTGCACGTGCACGGGGCCAAGACTCTGCGCGCCGGTGAGTTTGCGACGGTGCGCATCACCGCAGCTGACGACTACGACCTTGAAGCGAATTGGCTCGGTCGCTAGCTGGGTGATGCCCGCAAACCGCGGTGTCGGCTATGGGTTAACAGCCAAGGCCCACTTCTTCACCGCGGCCGGTAAAGCGAGCTCTTCTTCATCCGTCAGTCCCCAGTAGTTGACCTTATCGTTGTAGTAGACCGCCGCGTACACCTTGGCCGCCTTGAGGTCGACCACAGTCAGCGCCTTGTTCTGCGCACAATTCTCTTTGCGGCAGCCGGATGCCAATAGCAACCCGCTGTCTTCTGTCACTGCATCCGAGGTCATGAAGTAAGATTCGAAGGCCGTCAGATTCGTTGAGAATAGTTCGCGCAGGTGAGCGTTGACCTCTTTGTCCAGGACCAGATCCTGCGCGGGCTTACCAATGTATTGACGGGCGTTGCGGGCGAACGCTTCAGTCTTGGCTGACTGCTCCGCCTTCTCTGCAGCCAATTTTGCCTCTTCGGCCTTTTGCGCGACCTCCTCGGACAGCTTCTGTTCAGCTTCGAGTCGCTGCGCCTCCACCGCGGCCTGATGCTCTGCGTAGTAGGCCTTGCCTTTGATCACACCGGCGACGATGAGCACCAGAGCCACCAATCCGATGACCACTGCTCTGGCTGCCGCACTCGACATACCCTCTGCAGCTGATTCATCGGCTGACGGTGTTGGACTACCGGGCTGCGGTGCGGCGTGTTGGCCGCCCTGCCGTCCATGCAGCGTCAGGATCGCCTTGCACAGATCAGCTAGCAGGTAGAAGAACGTGAAGGACACCGAGATCACCAGCGGATACATCAGGCCGCCGAGGACCACCATCACCCCTGTCATCGACTGCAGACCACCACCGAGCACCTCGAGCCAGTCGCCCGACAACAGCTTGTACATGGACTGAGCAATCATCAACGAGCCCACGATCAACGTCGTGCCGAACACTATTGAGGCCAGCTTCACGGAGCACTTGTACATGATGACCATAATGGCTATGGCATCATCGCCGGCCGTCGCATGCTCATCCACCGTGGTGGAAATCAGCTCTGGGTTCAGCATGAAGCTGATGTAGTACATCGCTCCGCCTGCAGCGAAGATGCCGATGAACAGGGGCGTGAAGCTCGACAGCTTAATCGCCATGTAAAGCGCGGAAAGAACTGTACCAATCAGTACGATGATACCGATCAGACCCGCCGATTCGAGCAATGCGCCAGAGCTGATCGCTGATGGATTGTTATCAATTAGGCGCTTGCAACTGCCCAGAAACTGCCGGCCGATGTAGTACGCAACACAGATCAGCACCAACCAAGCGAAACCCGCCAACGCAGCTGCGAGCGAATCCGTCTTGATGGCTGCGACAACGGCCAGCATCAGCCCCAGCAACGCGGCAACTGGTGCTGCCCAACTGGCGGAGCGCTCGAACAGCGACTCCTGATAGCGGAATTGTCTGGCGTCGAGCCAGCGTCGGAATATCGCGATGATTTTTCCGATGATTTGGTCGGATATTGACATCAGGTTCATAAATGCCCCCTTTTGACCTATATTTATCGTTACTTGAAGTGCGG
>CAYFPW010000040.1:0-10682 GCA_964345055.1 uncultured Steroidobacteraceae bacterium
TATGACGGTCAGCCGATGTCACCGGCATCGCAACGTACGATCTACCTGCTGAAGCAGGGTGTCAGCACACCGGCACCAGACGACCCAGCGCGACGGGCCGAGCTGACGCGTCTTGCGTCCGATCTCGATGCCGCCTATGGCAAAGCCAAGTTCTGCCTCGAGGGCGAAAAGAAATGCCTCGGCATTGATGGTCTCGGCGAGGCGCTGGCCAAGACGCGCAATTACGACGAAGCGTTGAAGATCTGGGCCGGCTGGCACAATCAGGCGGCGCCGATGCGCAAGGACTACGAGCGCTTCGTCGAACTGCAGAATGAGGGTGCCCGCGAGCTGGGCTACAAGGACACCGGTGCACTGTGGCGTGCCGGCTATGACATGTCACCGGACGAGTTCTCCGTCGTGGCAGAGAAGCTGTGGAATCAGGTCAAGCCGCTGTACGACGCGCTGCACTGCTATACCCGCGTGAAGCTCAGCGCAAAATATGGTGCGGACAAAGTGAAGCCGGGCGAACCGATTCCGGCGCACCTGTTCGGCAACATGTGGGCGCAGCAGTGGAACCGGCTCTACGACGATCTGCTGATGCCTTATCCCAAAGCACGTGTCGAGTCCGCCGATCGCGCGCTGGTCACTCAGAAGTGGGATGCGGCGCGCATGACAAAGTCGGCTGAGAGCGCCTACACGTCGCTCGGTTTCCCCGAACTGCCGAAGAGTTTCTGGGAACGCTCCATGCTGACACGTCCACGTGACCGCGAGGTGCAGTGCCACGCCAGCGCCTGGCACATCGACTCCAAGAGTGATGTGCGCATCAAGACATGCCTGAATCCCAGCGAGGAAGATCTCTTCACAATCTACCACGAGCTGGGACATGTCTATTACTACCTGAGCTACAAGGATCAACCCTTCATGTTCGAGGCCGGTGCGCATGACGGCTTCCATGAGGCTATCGGCGATACCGTCAACCTGTCGGTGACGCCGGCCTATCTGGCCAAGATTGGTCTGGCTCATGCCGCACAGCCGAGCCGTGAAGCCATCATCAATGCGCAGATGAAGATGGCGCTCGACAAGATCGCCTTCCTGCCCTTCGGCAAGGTGGTTGACGAATGGCGCTGGCGTGTGTTTTCCGGCGAGATCAAGCCGGCCGACTACAACCGCACCTGGTGGCAGCTGCGGCGCAAGTATCAGGGCATTGCACCCGCCGTGACACGTGATGAATCGCAGTTCGATGCCGGTGCCAAGTACCACGTGCCCGCCAATACGCCGTACACGCGCTACTTCTTGTCTTTCATCATCCAGTTCCAATTCCACAAAGCGCTGTGCGAGGCCGCCGGATGGCAGGGTCCGCTGCATGAGTGTTCGGTTTTCGGCAACCGCGAAGCCGGCAAAAAATTCCAGGAGATGCTTGCCGCTGGCAACAGCCAGCCCTGGCAGGACTCTCTGGAAAAATTCACCGGTAAACGTGAGATGGATGCCTCGGCCATCATTGAATACTTCCAGCCGCTGATTCAGTGGCTTGAGGAACAGAACCGGGGACAGACCTGCGGCTGGGATCCGGGCGCTGAAATTTGAGCCTGATGCGATGAAGGGCTCCGGTCCGCTAGACGATGCGCCACGCGGGCGCATCGTGCTGGCATTTGCAGCGCTCTATCTGGTGTGGGGATCGAGCTTTCTGGCGACCCGCATCGGCGTGCAGCAGCTGCCGCCCTTGCTGTTCGGCTGCACCCGCTTTGTCAGCGCTGGCCTGCTGATGCTGGGTTATGCACGCTGGAGCGGCGTGCGCCTGCTGCCGCAAAGTCGCGAGTGGCAGGATCTGGCGGTGCTGGCGCTGAGTGGTTTCCTGCTCTCCAATGGCATGAACCTCTGGGCCAGTCAGTACCTGCCATCCAACGAGGTCGCGCTGCTCAATACCACCGTGGCCTTCTGGGTGGTACTGCTCGGCGCTTTCGGCGCGCGCGCCCATCGCCCCAGCAAGCTGGCGCTGGCTGGCGTCGCCGCAGGAACCGGCGGCGCGGTACTGCTCATCGAACCATGGACGCACACCGCTCGTGGCAGCCTACTGCCGGAGTTGGCTGCTTGTGCCGGTTGCCTTGGCTGGGCCATCAATTCGGTCTACCAGCGCAACATGTCGACGCGGCTTCCGGTCAGCACGCTGATCGGCTGGCAGATGCTGATCGGCGGAATTCTTCTTGGACTGGCAGGCATCGTACGTGGCGAACCCGCACACTGGCATTGGCAATGGCACAGCCTGTTGCCATTGTCCTATCTGGTCCTCGCGGCCTCCTGCATCGGCCACTCCGCATTTTCATGGTTGGCGCCGCGCACCACGCCCGTAACTCTCAGTACCTACGCCTACATGAATCCGCTGGTGGCGACGGTGCTCGGGTGGCTGATTCTGGGTGAGGTACTGAGCAGCGCCCAGCAACTGGGTTCGCTGCTGGTCATCTCTGGTGTTGCACTTACCAATTGGGCTGCCCGCCGCGGCTGATCAAGTCACTGGACTCGGCGTCCGTTCGGCGCGAGCTCGCGCTGGTCGCGCCACACCACCCAGAGCAGTGGCAGGAGCGAGAGCAGAATGATTGCGATGGTCACCAGACCAAAATGGCTTTTCACGAATGGCACGTTGCCGAACAGGAACCCGGCAACGGTCATCAGCAGCACCCACGAAAGTCCGCCGAAGATGTTGTAGCTCTGAAAGCGTGCCCAGTTCATGCGACCGACGCCGGCAACGAACGGCGCGAAGGTCCGTACGATGGGCACGAATCGCGACAACACCACCGCCATGCCACCGTGACGCTGGAAGAAACCTTCCGTGCGTTGCAGGTATTCAATCTTCAGCAGGCGATAGCGGCCCGAAAAGGCACGCATGCCAATCCAGCGCCCGAGCTGATAGTTGAGCGTATTGCCGAGTACTGCAGCCGTCACCAGCAGCAACAGCAGCAGCGGCAGATGCAGCGTTCCACTGTCGTCGATGGCCGTCAGTGCGCCCACTGCGAAGAGCAGCGAATCACCGGGGAGGAAAGGCGTCACCACAAAGCCGGTCTCGGCAAAGATGATCACGAACAGGATGCCGTAAAACCAGAGGTGGTAACTCGCCAGGAGCGCACTCACATGGTGATCCAGGTGCAGCACGATATCGAGCAGCGATGCCAGCATAGCCATCATTCCGGAGTGCGCCGACGGAACCACGGCGCGGGATCGACCGGCTTGCCGTTCTGCCGGATCTCAAGATAGAGCTCGGGCCGACTGCTGCCACCGGTATCACCGGCACTGGCAATCACCTCGCCGGGTGCCACCGAATCGCCTACGGCGCGCCGCAAGCCATCGTTGTGCCCATAAAGACTGAGATATCCGCCGCCGTGATCGATGATGGCCAGCAGTCCAAGTCCGGGCAGCCAGTCGGCATAGACCACACGACCGGCAGCAACGGCGCGTACCTCAGCGCCGCGCGCCACACCGATCACCACGCCTTCCCAATGCACGCCCTGGGTTCGCAGTTGGCCGAACTGCGCCAGCAACGTGCCGCTGACGGGCCATGACAGCTTTCCGCGCAGCGCCGCGAATGCGCCGCTGGGCACCGGCGCTGGCGCATCACGAAGGCTGCGGGCCAGATTGCGCAGCAACTGCTCGAGCTCAGCCTGCTGGGCACGCAAACGCGTCAGTGCCTGACTGCGATCCTGCGACTCCCGTTGCAGCTTGGCGAGCACCGTGCTGCGCTCCTGACGCTGCTGTTCCAGAGCGGTGGCCTGTTGACGCCGCTGCCCCAGCAGCACGGCAAGCGCCGCTTCATTTTCTCGTAGGGACTGCTCCAATGCCGTCAGCTTGTCGCCCTGCGCGCGGATCGCATCGATCTGCGCCGCCCGCGCGCGGCCAAAGTAGCCGTAGTACGTCAGCATCCGCGCGGCCCGCATCGGATCCTCCTGCGTCAGAAGTAACTGCACGGGCCCGTTGCGCTGCAAACGCTGCGCCAATCGCAGTTCGGCAGCCAGCGCGGCGCGCTGCGTGCGCAATTCAGCAGCCGCCTTCTCCTGTGCCGCGGACAGGGCCTGCTGCTTCGCCTCGAGATTTTTCTGCTGAGAGTTCAGTGACTCGATCTGACGTCGCGCGGCCGTGACCGCCAGTTCCGTCTGACGCAGATCCGCACTCTGGCGATCGCGGGCCTTGAGGCTGTCCGCCAGCTGCCGGCTGACTTCCCCGATCCGCTCCTGGATTTCACGCAGCTTGGACTGCGCCTCAGTGGTCTGGGTCGTGGCAGTCGAGGCGGTTTTAGTCGCTGCACTCGTAGCTGAATGGGCCGGCAATGCAACCCCGTTCGCACCGATCAGGGCGAACAACGTAATCAGCAACCGACGACCGGGACGGTCGCCCAAGGCTGTCATCGGGACTGTGCGGGGCAGGGCGCTCATACGAAAAGTCTAAACCAGGGGCGCTATAATAGTCGGGCCGGCTTATCGCCGGACCAGAAGCTACGCACAGGACCACACCCTTCATGACTCAACTGCTGCAGTTCGCCGCGCATCACCCCGTGCAAGTGGCCATGCTCGTGCTCGCCGCCTTCGCGGTGCTGATCTATGAGCTGCGGTTGAGCGCCGGCACCAGCGGCAGCATCAGCCCGCAGGATGCGGTGCGCCTCATGAATCAGGGGGCAGCTGTTCTCGACGTACGCAGTGCCGAAGCTTTCGCGGCAGGCCACATCGGCAACGCGCGGCTGCTGCCGTTTGCCTCGCTGGCGGACAGCGCCGAGTCGCTGAAGCGCTTCAAGGAAAAGCCGGTCATCGTTTACTGCGAGCGGGGCAACAACTCCGCAGTGGCCATCCGCAAACTGGGCGCCGCCGGCTTCACGAAGCTGTACAACCTGCGCGGCGGTCTGGCGGCCTGGCGGAGCGAAAATCTGCCCGTGGTCCGGGAATCCACCGGCGGCATAGCCGGCGAACAATGAGTGCGGCTCGCGTCGAGATCTTTCTGACGCAGTGGTGTCCGTACTGCCAGCGCGCCCGCGCCTTGCTGCAGCGAAAGGGTGTCACCTTCACTGAGATCGATATCGAAGCAGAGCCGGAGAAGCGTGCCGAGATGATCGAGCGATCCGGCCGCCGTACCGTGCCGCAAATCTTCATCGATACCCACCCGGTGGGCGGCTGCGACGATCTGCATGCGCTCGAGGCCGCCGGCGAACTTGACCGGCTGCTCTCCTCATCTACAGCCAAAGGAACGCACTGATGAACCAGTCCACGACCAGCACGACAAGCCCTCAGCTGGTGCTTCAGGCGGTCTATCTCAAGGACTGCTCGTTCGAGGCCCCCATCGGTCCGCGCGTCACCGGCGAGTGGAACCCGCATATCAGTCTCGACCTCAACACTGCGGTCAACCCTGTGGAGGGAGATCTGCGCGAGATCGTGCTGACCGTCACTGTATCGGCACAGCAGGATGATCGGACCATCTTCCTGATCGAGGTTAAGCAGGCGGGCGCATTCCTGATGCAGAACTTCGGCGAAGAAGATTTCAAGCGTGCAGCGAGCGTGATCTGCCCGGGCGTACTGTTCCCGTATGTGCGCAGCACCGTATCCAACCTCGTCAGCCAGGGCGGTTTTCCGCAGCTGCTTCTGCCGCCGGTCAACTTCGAGGCCTTGTTCGCCGGTTCGAATGAAGACCTGACGAACGTCACCCGTAACTGAAGCCGCTCTGCCCGGAGGGAGAGGCCGTGAACACAACGACCGGCAAGGCAAAAATCGCTGTCATCGGCGCTGGGTCCTGGGGAACTGCGCTGGCGATCCAGTGCGCCCGAGCCGGTTGCCAGACCCGGCTCTGGGGCCGGGATCAGGAATTGATAGCCGTCATGGAGCGCGAGCGCATCAATCCGCGCTACCTCCCGAATGCGCCCTTTCCTGATCTGCTACAGATAGCGGGCAGCCTCGCCGAGGTGATCGCTGACGCCAACGATGTGCTGGTCGCCATTCCCAGCCATGGATTCCGTGCACAGCTGCTGCAGCTGCAACCTCTGCTGCGGCAGGATCAGCGGCTATGCTGGGCCACCAAAGGTTTCGAGATCGCCACCGGCCTGCTCCCGCATGAGGTGGTACGAGAAGTCTTCGGCACCGGCAGACCGGTGGCGGTGCTGTCCGGGCCGACCTTTGCACGCGAAGTGGGCGCCGGCCTGCCCACGGCCATGACCATCGCTTCGAGCAGCGAAAGCTATGCCGATTCGCTGGCACGCGATCTCTCTTCGAGCCACTTCCGCGCGTACACCTCCAGCGACATCGTGGGCGTGGAAGTCGGCGGTGCGGTCAAGAACGTGCTGGCGATCGGTGCCGGCCTCTCCGACGGACTGGGATACGGCGCCAATGCGCGCATCGCGGTGATCAACCGCGGTCTGATCGAGATGATGCGTCTGGGGGTGGCACTCGGTGCGCGGCGCGAAACCTTCATGGGCCTGGCCGGGCTCGGCGATCTGGTGCTGACCTGCACCGATGACCAGTCGCGTAACCGCCGCTTCGGACTGATGCTGGCACGCGGTCTGTCCGTGGATGCCGCCCAGCGTGAGATCGGTCAGGTGGTCGAGGGCTTCAAGGCGGCCCGCGCAGTTCACGACGTGGCAGCGCGCAAGCAGGTTGCCATGCCAATCTGCGAGGCCATCCACGGCGTGCTCTACGGTGGTCAGCCGGTGGATCAGGTGGTACGCGGTCTGATGGAACGCCCGGTGCGAGCGGAGTTCGACTAGAGCCCCTCGCCGGGCGGGAGAGCGAAGTCCAGCTGCCGCCATGCCTCATAGACCACCAGTGCAACGGCGTTGGATAGGTTCAGGCTTCGATTACCCGGCAGCATCGGTATCGAGACGCACTGTGCATCGGAGCGCAGTGCCATGGCCGCCGCCAGCGGTGCACCGGCCAGGCCGCGCGTCTCCGATCCGAACAGCAGCGCATCGCCAGGCCCGAACACCACGTCACTGTAGCGATGCCCGGCACCCGTTTCGACGATCCACAGCCGCGCCGGTGAGACCGCTTCCAGACACGTGGCGAGGTCGCCATGTGTCCGGACTCGCGCCATGTGGTGGTAATCCAGGCCGGCGCGACGCACGGCACTGTCCGAGAGCTGGAAGCCCAGCGGTTCCACCAGGTGCAGCGTGCAGCCGGTATTGGCACACAGGCGGATGATGTTGCCGGTGTTGGGGGGAATTTCGGGTTCGTGCAAGATGATGTGGAACATGATTCGCTCGGCGCGCGGGAAACGCTCGACTGGGCAATAATAGCGCGCATGACTGCACCGACCCTCGCGACCCGCTTCTGCGGGATGGAATTCGCCACGCCGCTGGTTCTGCTCTCCGGCTGTGTCGGCTTTGGTGAGGAGTACACCCGTGTGGCCGGCTTCTCCAACCGCGATGCGGGTGCCATCGTGCTCAAGGGCACCACCGGATCACAGCGACTTGGGAATGCGCCGCATCGGGTGGCCGAGACCTACGATGGCATGCTCAACGCCATCGGCCTGCAGAACCCGGGTGTCGATGTCGTGGTGCGCGACATCCTGCCGACACTCGACTTCAGCGAGACGCGCTTCATTGCCAACGCCTGCGGCTCGACGATCGAGGAGTATGTCGAGGTCACACGGCGCTTCGATGACTCGCCAATCGACGCGATCGAAATCAACATCTCCTGCCCCAACGTCAAGGAAGGCGGCGTGCAGTTCGGCAACGTGCCGGAGATGTCCGCGCGAGTGGTCGCGGCCTGTCGCGCCGTGACCCGGAAGCCGCTGATCACCAAGCTGTCTCCGAACCAGAGCGACATTCGCCAGAACGCGCGCCTGTGCATCGAAGCGGGCACCGACGCATTCTCGGTCATCAACACGATGATGGGGATGGCCATCGACGTGCACACTCGCAAGCCGGTGCTGGGCAACGTGCAGGGTGGACTGTCCGGCCCCGCCATCAAGCCCATCGCACTGCTGAAGGTGAAAGAGGTGCGCGAGGTGGCCGCTCCGCACAACATCCCGATCATCGGGCAGGGGGGCGTGACCTGCGCCACTGATGCACTGGAATTCCTGATCGCCGGTGCCAGTGCCGTGGGTGTGGGTACTGCGCTGTTCTACGATCCGCTGGTCTGTCGCAAGATCAATGATGGTGTACTGGAGTACCTGAAGGCCAACGGGCTGCAGTCCGTTGCGGAACTGACCGGCACGCTACACAAGTAGCCGCGTCAAAGAGCCTGGCTGGCCTCCTGCACGGCGCGGTGCAGCTCGTATTGGCAGATGTTGACGGCCGTAGCCACGTTCAGTGATTCAATGGCGCCCGATCCGGCAATCGTGAACGGTTGCGCCTTGACTGCGTCCAGTGCCGCGCGTGGCACGCCGCGACCTTCGTTGCCAAAGATGAAGCAGTCGAAATTGCGGAAGGCAGTCGTAGCAATCGAGCGCCCTTTGAATTCAAGACTGGCCACACGGCCAAATCGCGCCGGCAGTGAGTCCATCGGTACGTCTGCTTCCACCGGCACATGAAAAATCGCGCCCATGCTGGCGCGCACCACCTTGCCATTGTGGACATCCACACTGCCCGGACTGAGCAGACAACGGAAACCACCGAACCAGGCCAGCGTACGCAGAATGGTGCCCAGGTTGCCGGGATCCTGAATCTCGTGCAGATAGATGGCGCGCTCACCAACGCTGGCGGGTGGCGGCGTCAACAGCGGCACCACCGCCGCAATGCCCTGCGGCGAGCGCGTCTCACTCAGCTGCATCATGTGCGGCGAGTTCACCACATGCGTGGTCAGCGGGCTTACCCAGTGAGCGTATTCACGCGTGAAATAGATCTCGCTGCTGCGCAGTCGAGGATCGCGCAAGGCCGCTTTCTGCAGCTCCTGCACCAGATGCTCACCTTCGACAAGGAAGCAGCCGAACTCCTGCCGATACTTCTTTTGGTGGAGTTTCTTGATGTCTTCGAACTTCATGACAGGCTCCGCGCAACCGCCTCAGCTACCCGGATGCCATCGACGCCGGCTGAGAGGATGCCACCGGCATAGCCTGCACCTTCGCCGCAGGGGAACAGGCCGCGCACATTCAGACTCTGTAGCGACTCTGCATCACGGGTAATGCGTACGGGCGATGAGGTGCGGCTCTCCACGCCGGTGAGCACCGCATCGTCACGATCAAAGCCATGTATCTGCCGCCCGAAGACCGGCAGCGCTTCGCGCATCGCTTCAATGGCATACGCCGGCAGCGCCTGCGAAAGATCTCCCAGCAGCACTCCCGGTGTATAAGAGGGCATGACTCCACCGAGTTGCGTGGAAGCATTGCCACGCAGGAAATCCCCCACCAACTGGCCGGGCGCGCAGTAATTGCTGCCACCCAGAACATAGGCCTTGGACTCCAGCGATTCCTGCAGCGCCAGACCCGCAAGTGGCCCGCCAGGAAAATCACGTTCTGGATCGATGGCCACCACAATGCCGGCGTTGGCGTTGCGCTCGTTGCGCGAATACTGGCTCATGCCGTTGGTCACCACGCGCTGCGGTTCAGATGTTGCAGCCACGACCGTGCCACCGGGACACATGCAGAAACTGTAGACGGCACGCCCGTTGCCCGCGTGATGCACGAGCTTGTAATCGGCGGCACCCAGCTCCGGATGTCCGGCATAGCGCCCGAGGCGCGCCGCATCGATCAATGACTGCGGATGCTCGATGCGAAAGCCAACGGCGAAGGGTTTGGCCTCCAGATGCACGCGCCTCTTTTCCAGCATCCGCAGCGTGTCGCGCGAACTGTGGCCGAGGGCGAGCACCACATGCCGGCTGTGCAGCACCTCGCCGTTCGCCAGCATCACGCCCTCGACCTGCCCACCCTCGATCAGCAGATCGGTGACGCGGCTCTCGAAGCGCACTTCCCCGCCCAGCGACAGAATCTCCTGACGCATCGCTGCCACCACGCCCGTGAGGCGAAAAGTGCCAATGTGCGGTCGGGCCTTGTAGAGAATTTCCGGCGGTGCGCCGGCGCGCACGAATTCCTGCATGACCTTGCGGCCGTAGAAATGCGGATCCTTGATCTGGCTGTAGAGCTTGCCATCGGAGAACAGCCCGGCGCCGCCCTCACCGAACTGCACATTGGACTCCGGTGTCAGGGTGTTCTTGCGCCACAACGCCCAAGTGTCCTGCGTGCGACGGCGCACGTCGCGGCCACGCTCGAGGACGATGGGCCTGAAGCCCATCTGAGCCAGCAGGAGCGCAGCGAACACGCCGCCCGGACCGAAGCCCACCACCAGCGGACGTTCCTTGAGTAGCGGCGGTGCGGTGGCAACCGGGCGATAGATCATGTCGGGAGCCACGCCGATCTTGCGATCATCGGCACAGCGGCGGAGCACGGCCGCCTCGTCACGCACGGCCACGTCGACAATGCAGACAAAGTGAATGCCACCCGTCTTCCGGCGCGCATCATGGCTGCGCTTGAACAGCGTCAGCTCCAGCAACTCGTCATCGCCGATGCCCAGACGCTTCAATACCGCCTGCCGCAGCAACGCGGGCTCATAATCGAGCGGCAACGACAGCTCATTGATGCGGATCACCGCGAACTTCCTGGCCGGTTCATCCGGCAGAGGGGTAGAATCACACCATTCTAGCGCGTGGTGCCCCGCAGGAAATGGCCCGATCCAAGAGCAGCGCCAGCTGGCTGTCCCGACATCTCAGCGACCCCTTCGTCAAACAGGCGCAGAAGGACGGCTATCG
>CAYFPW010000041.1:0-10491 GCA_964345055.1 uncultured Steroidobacteraceae bacterium
CAGACGGCGTGGACGCGTCAGTTCGCGCTGGTCTTTGGGACCTCAGAGCTCGCGGTGGCTGCCGTGCTGGCCGCCTACATGGGCGGATTGGCGCTAGGGGCTGCGCTGGTCGGGCGCTGGCTGAACCGTATCCGCAAGCCGCTGCGCACCTATGCCTGGCTGGAACTCGGCATTGGCGCTGGTGCGCTGCTGGTGCCTGCGCTGCTGGCCTTGGCCGGCAAGCTGGTGGTAGCACTGTTCGGACATCAGCCATCGGTGCCCGCCGCCGGGTTCGGCGGTCTGGTGATCTGGCAACTCATTTGTGCGTTCCTCGTGCTGCTGGTGCCGACGACTTTCATGGGCGCAACGCTGCCGATGCTCACGCGTTACACCGTCACCAGTCAGGCGCAGATCGGGCAGCGGGTTGGGCTACTGTACGCATGGAACACTGCCGGTGCTGTGATGGGTGCGTTGGGTGGCGCACTGTGGATACTTCCTGCTGTGGGTCTGGCCAGAACGGTCTGGATAGCCGTGGCGATCAATGTCTGTGTTGCCATCGTGGCCTTGTTGCTCTCGCGGCACCAGAAATTCCAGACCGTTCCTGATGCAGCCCCGATTGCTGCAGTCGGGACTCACGCGCCTCTCGTCGAGACCGTGTCGCGCTTCCATTGGGTGCTCCCACTCATGCTCGTTTCCGGCGCGGTTTCATTCCTCCACGAAGTGTTGTGGATGCGAATGCTGAGTCATGTGCTCAGCAGCAGCCTCTATGCATTCGGCGTGATGGTGGCCAGTTTTCTGGCCGGTATCGCCGCCGGCGGCGCCGTGGGCGCTGTGCTGGCGAAGCAGCGCGACACGGCCGCGCGCTGGCTGGCCATCAGCGAGCTTGCGGTGGCTGCCACGGCCATCATTGCTTGGCGTCTGCTGGTCAGCGTCCCACTGAACAACAGTTCGCTGACCACCCGTGTTCTGTACTCACTGGCGCTGCTTTTCCCGATGGCCTGCGCAATCGGTGTGACCTATCCGCTGGCAGTCCGAGTACTGGCCACAGACGTCGACTCGGCCGGTCGCAGCAGCGCCCGCGTCTACAGCTGGAACACCATCGGTGCGATCCTCGGCTCGCTCGCTGCCGGGTTCTTCATCGTCCCAGCACTTCGCTACGAAGGGGCCGTGCAGCTGGCTGTGATCGCCAGTGCCATGCTCGCCGTGGTCGCTGTGCTGTTGTGGCGTGCCGGATGGCGCGGACTCACTGCCAGTGCCGTGGTGGCAGCATCGCTGATCGTCGCCGTTGTCTTCCGGCCAGGCCCGCCGGAGTCACTGTTGCGCTACTCGACATTGCGCGTCAACGGCGCGGGTGAAATATTCCACTACGGTGTGGGCCGAAGCGCGGCCGTCGTCACTCTGCGCACGGGATATGAATTCCTGCTGCGCGATAACGGGCTGCCTGAGGCATCGATCGATCTGGCCAGCAGCGTCCCCACGCGCTATGTCGAGGCCTGGATGACGCCGCTGGCCGCTCTGGCCAGACCCGAGGCCCGTGAACTGCTGGTGGTAGGACTGGGTGGCGGCCGCGTGATCGAGGAAGTGCCGGCATCCATCCAAAATATCGACGTCATCGAACTGGAACCGGAAGTGATCCGCGCCAACCAGAAGATGGCGCCACTGCGCATCCGCGACCCGCTTGCCGATCCACGTGTTCATCTCATCGTCAATGATGCCCGCGGCGCGCTCGATCTGACCGATCGTCGTTACGACATCATCGCTTCGCAGCCCTCACATCCCTGGACTGCCGGTGCCTCGCATCTCTATACACGCCAGTTCATGCAGCAGGTACGTCAGCACCTGAATCCGGGCGGCGTGATGGTGCAGTGGATGAATACCGACTTCCTCGATGAGCCCCTGTTGCGCTCATGGCTGGCTACCATCGCGAGCGTCTTTCCCGAGGTGCAGTTGTATCGTCCGGCGTCGGCCACATTGCTGGTGCTCGCCTCGGATCGTCCGCTGTCTGCCGAGCTGGATTTGACAGCGACTGGTGCTGCCATTGCGGCCGATCAGAGAACGTATGGCGCAGTCGGTCTTAATGCACCTGAGGATCTACTCATTGCCCGTGTTGCCGATACGGCTGGTGTGCATGCCATCGTTGCGGACGCTGCACCCATCACCGATGACCGGAATCGTTTTGCGACGCAGAGCCTCTACGATGCAGGCGTCTATCGCAACACGGCACACATGGGCAGGCTCCTGATGGAGCAGGATCCGCTGCTTCGGCCCAACGATTCGGGCATTGCAGCGCTGCGTGCACGTGGCACGCTTGACTATGTGATTCGGCATATCGGACTTGCTGCCGGACTGCAGAACGGTGGTCCCTGGCGTCTGGAGCAGTTGGCTGAACGGCTGGGCGACTCGCCCGAGCGTGTTTACGCTCAGTCACTGATGGCCGATAACGCGGGCGATGTGCAGGGCGCGTCGGTGGTGCGGCGCGGCGGACTCATCAAGTTTACGGACTCCGCACTGCTGCGCGATGCCGTGCTCGAGCGCGACGGTCGCGACAGTCAGATTTTGTCCCGTGCCAGCGACACGGCGCGGCTCGTCGCCAACGCAGGTGAGCTCGTTGCCAGTGAACGCTGGACGGCATTCGATGGATTGGAGGCGCGTCTGGCGCAGGTACCGTGGACCTCCATCTGGGCGCGACGTGTGCTCCAGTTGCGCGCGATTCGTCACGAAGCCGCGGCACTTGCGGCAACGGACACGGGTGCCCAGCAGAAGTCGCTGGCCGACGGTCTGGCCCTGATCAATCGCGCCTGTCTGGCTGTTCCTGAATGTGAGTTCTGGGAGCTGCGCCGCAGCCTGAACAACAGGCTGCAAGCGTTCGATTGAGACTCGAGACAGACGAGAAAATAATCTCCGCTTTGACTTCAAACTGTCACTGCGTAACGACGGCGTATGAGGGTATTCAATGAGAATTCAAAAGATACTGTCTCTGACGGCGGGGCTGCTCGTCTTTGCGCCGCTGGCACTTGCCGCACAGAAGCCGACGACGGCCATTCCCGATATCACGGGCACCTGGGAGTCGGCTCGAGACCCTTCCGCGCCGCCTGCCCAGCAGGTTCAGCTCAAGCCTGAATACCTGCAGCAGAAGCAGGCGCTGACTCAGGCCATCAGCGCTGCCACGGCGCGCGGTGAGCCGCTGGCCACGACCACGCAGCGCTGCCTCGGCGATGGCATGCCCGGCATGATGGGTGGGCCGTTTCCGATGGAGATCCTGCAGAGCAAGGGGCAGGTGACCATCATTCAGGAGGCGTACACGCAGGTGCGGCGCATCTATCTGGACAAGTCGCAAAAACCTATCGACGAAGTCGAGCCAGGGTTTTTCGGCCGATCCGTGGGCCATTGGGAGGGGGGGGTGCTGATGGTCGATACCGTCGGCATCAAGGAAGACGTGCTGTACCGGAGTAATCCGCATTCCTCAGAGATGCGCATCAAAGAGAAAATCTACTATGCGCCCAGCGGTTTTCTGCGCGATGAGGTCACCATCGAAGATCCGGTTGTTCTTGAGAAGCCTTACACCTACACCGTGAGTTACCGGCGGCTGCCGGATTACGAAATGCTGGAGTATGTCTGTGAAGACAACCGCTACTACGTGGATGAAAAGGGGCAGCAGAAGTTGCATCTGGACGCGCCCGTCCAGAAATAGAGGAGATCAAATCATGAAACCCAACAGACAATGGCGCCCGTCAACGTGGCTTCTGGCGCTGGCATTTGCGGGCCCGGCTTTCGCGCACCACTCGTTCGCCATGTACGACAACGAGCGTTCAATTACCGTCAAGGGCATCGTCACCAAGTGGCAGTGGACCAATCCGCATGCCTATCTGGAGATCGATGCCAAGGATGCCTCGGGCGCAGTGAAGCACTATGTGCTGGAAGGCACCAGCATCAACATCATGGTGCGTGGTGGCTGGCGCTCCAACATGATCAAGGTCGGTGATCAGGTGACGGCTGTCGCCGCACCGGCTAAGAGCGGCGATCCGGCGGGTCTGCTTCTGGAAGTCACGTTCGCCAACGGCGAGAAGAAGGACATGAGCATTCCGGCCGGGTATACATTCAAGCGCACCCCGTGACTGAGTCGTCAGCGGGGTGCGCTTCTCGCGCGCCCCGCTTCTAGGGCGCCGCGCCGCCACCCATTCCGCCAGCCATTCCCCCGGCCATGCCGCCGGCAGCAGCGTCTCCGCCGCCCATGCCGCCGCCCATACCAGCGGCTTCAGAGGCCGGTGCTGGGTTCGGATTGACCGTCGTCATCTGCGCGTTCACGGCCGTGAGGTAGTCGGTCAGGCGCTTATCCAGCTCTGCGACCTTCTCCGGCATCTTGCTCGACAGATCGTTCTGTTCCGTCAGGTCCTTGGACAGATCGTACAGCTTCCGGTCTCCGGTTTCGTAAACACGGATCAGCTTGTAGTTGCCCAGGAAGATGGCCGACGCCGGACTCTGCGGGTCATAGTGGGGCACATGCACCACGAACTCTTCGCGCGGGCGCTGCACGCTACCAACGCCGCCGTTCAGAAGCACCGGTGCGATGCTGCCGCCTTCAACACCAGCGGGCAGCTTGGCTTTGACATTGGCCAGCGCTGAAATCGTCGGGAACAGATCCAGCTGCGACACGCGCACATGCGAATACGAGCCAGCCTTCACGCCCGGTCCGGCGATGAGGAACGGCACGCGGATGCCGCCCTCCCAGACCAGACCCTTGGCGCCGGACAGCGGCTGGTTGTTCTTCGCGCCGATCGTGCCGTGGTCGGTGCTGTAGATCACGTAAGTATTGTCTGCGAGACCCAGCTTCTTGACCGCGTCCAACACCTGTCCGATCGTTTTGTCGGTGACGACAGTGTCCGCATCGATTTCTTCATCCGTCTGCGGACCCTGGTTCGGATAGTGGGACATCTGCAGATAGAAGGGCTTGTGGGCCTGCGCCTGACGCTGCATGAACGCAATGCCCAACTCGGTGATCGAATAGGCCTGCTTCGGATTCGGCGAGCGGCTGTTGTCCGGGCCACCGTTGTTGTTGGCGCCATCGGTTTCATCGAAGCCATGGGCCTTGGGGCTGACGTTACCCAGATGCCACTTGCCGAAGTGGGCTGTGGCGTAACCGGCAGTCTTCAATTGCTCAGCAATGGTCGTCTCTGAAGCCGGCAGTTCCAGCACGATCTTCGGCGGAATCAGCTTGGTGCTGACGGGGCCGTTTTCCGTGCCATTGCTCACGAACGTCATGTGCAGGGCAGCCGGGCTACGTCCGGTCAACAATCCTGCACGCGACGGCGTGCAACGCGGGGAGGGCGCATAGCCATCCGAGAAGGTCATGCCCGAGGCGGCCAGACGTTCGATGTTGGGAGTCGCGACCCGCGTGCCTTTGGAGTTGGGAACGCGCTCATCCATCTGCGCCGAAGAACTGGTCCAGCCTGAACCCTCGCCATAAATCACGATGAAGTTGGGCTGAGAAGGCGCCCCGGCCGCCTGTGCGTTCAGACCAGGACCGAATATGCCCAGCAGCGACATGGCCAGGCTCAATACAGGAAGACTTCTTTTCACAGTCACGATTCACCTCGTCAGCGCAGTGGGATGCAAACTTTGCCCCACGAAGGGCCGAGGATACTCCAGCCACTCCGCGCCGACCGTCAACGAATGCAAACGACCACACTCGCTGACAAGGCGTTTGGCGTAGGCCTGCATGGCCGCGCGCCTGACCCCTTCACAGGCATCGGGTTCCGTGTCATAAACGCCGCCTGATCACTCCACCAACCTCCGGGAGCATCCTGTGAAATCTCGAGCCAAGAAAATCGTCGCTTTTACGCTGTCCTCCGCTTGCGCCATCGGCGTCGGCTTGGCACTCGCTCAAAGCCCGCCGCCGGACGGAATGGGACCGGGCGGTGAGGGTGGCATGGGCGCAGGCATGGGTGGCGGCGATGCCGCAGGCATGGGTGGAGGCGATGCGGCTGGCATGGGCGGCGGTGGCCCCCGCGTGATTGAGCCGCTGACCAGCAAACTGTCGGAAGTCCATTCCGGTGATTACGTCATGGACCCTGATCATGGCCGTATCGTCTGGAATGTCAGTCACCATGGCTTCTCCATCTTCTCCGCTGTCTTCTCAAAGATCGACGCGAAGCTGAAGTTCGATGCCGCAGACGTGACCCGCAGCCAGCTTGATGCCACCGTGAACATGAAGAGCGTGGGCTCGCTGATTCCGGAGTTCGACGTCAAGCTCAACAGCCCGGTCTGGCTCAACACGGACAAGTATCCGACCTCGCGTTTCAAGTCGACCAAGATCGAGGTCACGGGACCGAACAAGCTGCGTGTGACGGGTGATCTGAACTTCTACGGCACCACCAAGCCTGCCACGATGGATGTGAATTTCGTCCAGGCCGGCAATGTGTCGCCGCCGGCGGGTGGTTATCGCGTGGGCTTCAACGGCGTCATGGTTATCAAGCGCAGCGAGTGGGGCATGGAAAAGTCCACCGTGGGCGATGAAGTAACCCTGAATCTGGAAGCAGAGTTCACGCTGCCGGGTGCTGCCGCGGCGCATTGATCAGTCAGCGACATTCAGTCGCTGCATGAAAAAGGGGGCGGGTTGATCCCGCCCCCTTTTTTTATCAACGTTGAAACGGTTCGGCGGAGCTTTACGGATTTCCCGCAGCACCCGCCTGAGCGGCTGCCATACCGCCGGCGGCCATGCCACCCGCAGCCATGCCGCCGCCGGTGGCGCCACCGCCCGCAGCCATACCACCGCTGGCATCGCCGCCCTTGCCGCTCTCGAGCTCGGCCAGTTTGGCGTCGCCCATCGACTTGCGGATGTGGGTCTTGATGTCAGCGAGCAGACTGGCCGCCAGTGCCGGCTGCTTATCGGCGAGATTGTTCGATTCCAGAATGTCCTTCTCGAGGTCGTACAGGAAGCTCTGCTTCGTATCCCAGTAGTAGAGCAACTTGTAGTCGCCTTTGCGGATGGCCGTCTGCGGGTGAGGCACCTCAACATCGTGATGCCAGATCATGTAGTCGATCGGCCGCGTAACAGAGCCCTTGCCACCGTTGAGCAGTACCTGTCTCCAACTGCCACCCTCGGTACCCTTTGGCAGCGCAAAGCCCGGAGAGGCCAGATCCACCACCGTCGCGTAAATGTCATAGCCTGTCACCGGCACATTGCTATACGCCTTGGCCTTGATACCCGGTCCGCTGACGACCAGCGGCACGCGTAAACCACCTTCATCGAGTAGCGCCTTGGCACCCTTCAGCGCCGCTGTCTTCATGCCGTTGTCAGACATGTAGATGACGTAGGTGTTGTTGGCGATGCCGAGCTTCTCGAGCTCCTTCATCACCACGCCCATGCAGGTATCCAGATCCTCAGTCATGGCCTCTTGCAGAGCGTTGGGACCGCTGTACTTCTTCAGCGTGGCAGCGAGTGCCTGAGGCTTGGCGTGCACGGCGTAATACGAGAGCTGCAGATAAAAGGGATGCCCGTCCTTCACTTGCTGGTCCATGAAAGCCACGGCGCGGCGGGTAATCCCGAAGGACTGCTTCGGATCATTCGGATCCGTGGTATCCCCATCCTCGTTCATTGTGATGCCATCGCTGGCGTCATAACCCATGGACGCCGGCGTTTGTGGCCACTGCCACTTGCCGAAATGGGCTGCACGGTAGGTCGGGTTAGCGCGCTTGAGTGTGTTGGCCAGCGAATCGGTCACTGGGGCGCTCCAGTTGACGTGCCACTTGTCGATTGAATTCAGCGTCAGCGTGCTGCGACCCATTTGGTAGGCGGCACGAGACCCTTCGCACTTCGGATGAGACGCGTAGGCCTGAGAGAAAACCACGCCTTTTGAAGCAATGCTTTCCAGCGTAGGCATCTTGTAGGCAGACGAGTGGCTGAAGTCCTTGCCGGGGATCATCTCCACCGGGGTGCCGTCCAGGCCCTGATCGTCGATGAAGAGGATGAGGAAGTTGGGGCTGGCTGTCGCCGCGGCTGACGCCGTCTTGGCCCCGAGCATCAAGAGCAATAGCCCATAGCGCAGTATTCTCATGGTCAGTCATACCCCACTTTTAAAAGAAATTTTATCGCCACCCGGTCCCGGGAAAGCTGTCGTTAGCTGTCAAGTCGCTGTTGTCACAACGTTTTTACCCAGCGGTCACCCAGATGACGCCTTTGTCATTTGTGGCGTGAATCGGTACAATAGTGTGTCGTGTCGTCAAGAAACGTCCGCGAGAATTTTTTTTCGTGGCGTGGTTTGGTCGACTTGGGTCAACCTCTTGGGGGGATTATATTTTGAAGAAGCTATCTGGCGTAACTGCGGGGCTCTCCAGCAGTCTGCTCGTTCTCGCTGCTTCCAACGCGCTCGCAGCGGCGCCTGCCGCGGATGACGGCATGTCGTTGGAAGAGGTCACGGTCACCGCGGAGCGTGTCACTCAGGACCTGCAGAAGGTTCCGCAGTTCATTTCGGTTAAGTCCGGTGCTGAACTGAAGGCTGAGGGCAAGGTTCGCGTCGAGGACATCCTCGGCGGTGTGGTGGGTCTGACCCAGCAGACTGACAATGCTGGTGCGGACAACATGATCTACATGCGCGGCATCAGCAGTGGTGCGGCCGGTGTATCGATCGTGGTCGACGGCGTCGCCCAGCAGATCGGTACGCAGTCATCAGCTTCTGTCTATCGCTTCTCCTCCCTCGACGTCGGCCAGGTGGCCATCACGCGCGGCGTGCAGAACGGCGCCGGTGTCAGTGCGCTGTCGGGTACCGTCGGACTGGTGACCAACAAGCCGGTGTTCGAGAACCAGATCTCCGGTTCGGTCACTGTGGGTTCGTTCAAGACACAGAACACCGAGGGCGTCATCAACGTGCCGCTGAGCTCGAACCAGGCTGTGCGTCTGGCGTTCTCCACCGAGCGCCGCGATTCGTACGCCTCCAGCGGTCTGGGTGAAGTCAACAACCGTGCGTTGCGCGCGCGTTACCGCTGGAAGCCCAGCGACTCGCTGGACATCAACGCCAGCTACCAAGAGACGCGTATTGCTGGCATGTCCAACAACGCCAGCGCCACGCTGTTCACCGGCCACTGGCAGACGGTGCCGGGCGGCGGCACGCTAACCTGGACGAACCCCTATACCGGTGTGACGAGCACCTGGGGTCAGCAGATCCCGAACTACAACTTCTACTATACGGGTAACGTTCCGGCCAGCTTCTCCACGGCTGGCGGCGGCTCGCCCTTCCTGAACATCGTGGGTGTGAACGGCGTGGGCATCAACACCACGAACACCGCGCTGATCACGGGCGGCGCCCCTCTGAATGCTAACCAGCAGAACCAGGTCAACAACCAGTACTATTATCCGGCTCCTGCCTGTGTGGCCAACACCAAGTTCGCCAGCAACGGTCCGCCGGCCGGCACCGTGTTTGCCAGCTACGCGGCCGCTACGGCAGCCACGGGTAACACCTTGGGCACGATGGGTCCGGCCTACCAACTGTGGGGCTGCCCATACAACATGATGGCCATCCGTGATGGCATTGATTGGAATCAGCGCAGCAACCCGTGGGACGACGGCTTCCGTCCGGGCAACTTCGCCAACGTGCCGTCCTACAACGCAGTGAACCGTCAGGCTAGCGTGACCATCGACTGGTCCACCCAGTACGGCGCCTTCCAGGCCCAGCCGTCGGTGCTCTATGCGGCGGCTTACACCGTGGAAGCCGAGCGCGGCACGAGCTGGATGGAAAACAACCTGCCGGGTACGTACTCGTACCGCTTCGACAGCTCCTTCACCTCGAAGATGGTGGGTTCGTTCCAGTACATTCTCGGCATGAACCTGAGCAAGACGCCTGCTCCGGAAGACGGCCAGATTCAGGGTGCCAGCTCCAAGGTCTTCAACGCCGCACTGACTCCCTGGACCGCGCAGCAGGTGGGCCAACCGGCGGCCAACCAGAGCCTTTCTACGGCCACCCCAGCGTCGAGCCCGGCCGGCTCAATCCTCGCCGCTGCCGCCAACGGTGGCGTGGTGTCGACGGCCAATGCCAACTGCTATTTCGTGCTGCCGCAGATCACGGGGTATGACTCGAACGGCCAGCCGATCAGCAACTCCACCGGCAAGGGTGTGGTCAACAATAACTACTGCCAGAACGGTTCGTACTCGAACTTTGGCAACCAACGCGCGATGGCTTTCTCCACAGCACTCCGTTACACGCTGTGGGACAAACTGCACTTGGAAGCTACTGGCCGCTACGAGAACACGCTGCGTGAGCAGCGCAATGCGATGCCGGCGTTCAACGTCGATTCGGACGGTACCGCATTCGTCTACGTGACTCCGCAGAGCACGCTGGCTACTGCCACCACCACGAACCCGAACTCGCTGTTCCTGGTCCCGTACCGCATGAATCTGAGCCGCAATGACCTTGCTGCGCTGGCCAATGCGTACCCGGCCTACTCAGCCAGCCTTGGTGCCAATTCGTTTACGCTGAACGCGCAGTACGACATCACTCCGTCGGTCATCACGTATGCCCG
>CAYFPW010000042.1:0-10272 GCA_964345055.1 uncultured Steroidobacteraceae bacterium
GATGGAGTGCGTCCTGGACCTGTCTTGAATCCCGGTGCCGCCGCGCCCGTTGCCGTGCAGCCGTTGACTGCGCTGCACGGCGTCGGCGCGGCACTGGCCGAGCGTCTGCAGCGCTTCGGTGTGCAGACCGTCTCCGATCTGCTGTTCGTGCTGCCGCTGCGCTACGAGGACCGAACTCGCCTGCAGCCCATCGGTGCACTGCTCGCCGGCACACGCGCGTTGGTGGAGGGTGAGGTGTTGCTGGCGGAACTGAGTCATCGTGGCCGCCGGCAATTGCTCGTGCGGCTGGGAGACTCCTCGGGCTCCATCACGCTACGCTTCTTTTATTTCTCCAACGCACAGCGCGCCGGTCTGCAGCGCGGTACGCGGCTGCGGTGTTTTGGCGAGGTGCGTCGCGGTTCGCTGGGACTGGAAATGGTGCACCCGGAATATCGGTTGCTTAAAAGCGCCGCCGAGCCACTGCCGCTGACTCTCACGCCGATCTATCCAACCACTGAGGGGCTCACACAGGGGCGCCTGCGTGCACTGGTGCGTCAGGCATTCGCCCTGCTGCCGCAGCGCCCGCTCGTCGATCTGTTACCGAGTGGAGCGGATGCGGTGCAGCCCGCGCTGACGCTCGAGGCCGCGCTGCGCTTTCTGCATCAGCCGCCCGTTGGCACCGATCTCGGGACGCTGGCCAGCGGACATCATCCGGCGCAGCGGCGGCTTGCATTCGAAGAGCTGGTGGCGCATCAGCTCTCACTGCTGGAGCTGCGCCGTCAGACACGTCGCGAGCTGGCTCTGCCACTGATTGACAGCGTTGGACTGCAAACTCGTCTAGAGAACACACTGCCGTTTCAGCTGACGGGTGCGCAGCGCCGCGTCAGCGCAGAGGTGTCCGCGGATCTGGCGCGCGATCAGCCCATGTCGCGACTCATTCAGGGCGATGTCGGCTGTGGCAAAACCGCTGTCGCGGCACTGGCGGCCGCACGCGCACTCGGCAGCGGACATCAAGTTGCCCTGATGGCGCCCACTGAACTGCTGGCTGAACAGCATGCGCGCTCGTTCGAACGCTGGTTCAAAGCCTTGGGTGTCGAGGTGATCCTGCTGACCGGATCGCAGCGCGCCGCGGCACGGCGCACGGCACTGCAGCGCGTGGCGCACGAGCCGCTGACGCTGGTGGTCGGCACGCATGCACTTTTCCAGGATGACGTGCAGTTCAGCTCTCTGGCACTGGTGATCGTCGATGAGCAGCACCGCTTCGGTGTGCAGCAGCGCCTGTCGCTTCATCAAAAGGGCGGGCGCGATGGACGCATGCCCCATCAGTTGATCATGACGGCGACACCGATTCCGCGGACACTGGCCATGACGGTCTATGCCGATCTGGATGTGTCGATCATCGACGAGTTGCCGCCGGGGCGCATGCCCGTGCGCACGGTAGTGATTCCCGAGGAGCGACGCTCTGAAGTCGTGCAGCGGGTTGCCGAGACCTGCAAGCGTGGACAACAGGTTTACTGGGTCTGCGGAGTGATCGAGGAATCGGAAGAGATCGATCATCAGGCTGCCATCGAAGCCGCAGCGGCACTGACCGCGGCACTACCCGAAGTGCGCGTGGGACTGGTCCATGGCCGCATGAAACCGCAGGACAAGGCAGCGATGATGAAGGCCTTCGCAGCCAACGAGGTTCAGCTGCTGGTGGCCACCACGGTGATCGAAGTGGGTGTCGATGTGCCCAACGCCACCGTGATGGTGGTGGAAAACGCCGAACGCATGGGACTCGCGCAGCTGCATCAGCTGCGTGGCCGCATTGGTCGCGGCACGCAGGAGAGTTCCTGCGTGCTGCTGTATCGCGGGCCACTGTCGGAGGTGGCGCGCGCGCGCTTGATGGCCATCCGTGACAGTAGTGACGGTTTTGAGATCGCACAACGCGATCTGGAGCTGCGCGGTCCGGGTGAAATGCTCGGCACGCGCCAAGCCGGGCTGGCACAACTGAGGGTGGCGGAGCTGGTGCGCGACGCCGATCTTCTGCCGGCTGTGCGCGCAGCCGCAATGCGCATCAGTACTGACTATCCGGATCGCGTGAACGCACTCATTGCACGCTGGATCGGTTTTAGGGAGCAATATGGCCGTGTCGGCTGAGAAGCGACATTCACGTCGCTGGCGTGACTGGGTGGACTTGCTGCAGCTGACCCGACTGCATCGGCCCGTGGGCATCTGGCTGCTGCTGTGGCCGACGCTGTGGGCTTTGTGGATTGCTGCCACAGGCGTGCCCTCACCACGTCTTTTATTGGTGTTCATGCTCGGAACAGTGGTGATGCGCAGCGCCGGCTGCATCATCAACGATCTGCTCGACCGAAATATCGATCCACATGTGCGGCGCACCCGTGAGCGACCACTGGCCGCACGACGCGTTTCGCCCTACACGGCGATCGCGCTGCTGCTGGCATTGCTCATTGCAGCACTAGGGTTAGCGCTGCGGCTGAATGCCGCAGCACTGCAGCTCGCGGTCATCGGCGCTGCACTGACGGTGACTTATCCGTTGTTCAAGCGATTTTTCCCTGTGCCGCAGCTGTATCTGGGCCTGTGCTTCGGCTGGAGCGTACCCATGGCCTTCGCCGCTACCCTCGGCTTCGTACCACGTGCAGGCTGGGTTCTGCTGCTGGCAACCCTGTTGTGGGCCGGCGTCTACGACACCTTCTATGCCATGGCCGATCGTGCCGAAGACCAACGGATCGGCGTACGCTCCAGCGCCATCAGCTTTGGCGACATGGATCTGCGGATCATTACCGGCATGCAGGTGATGCTGATGCTGGCACTGGCTCTGGTGGGGCACTCGCTCCAGCTGGGCACGCGCTACTACGCCGGACTGGCAACGGGTGCAGCGCTGTTTGCACGGCACTTGTGGATCGCTCGGACCCGCCATCGCGACGACTGCATGCGCGCATTCCAGGAAAGTCATTGGTTCGGTGTTGCCGTCCTGCTTGGATTGATACTGGAGTACGGCAGTCGATAGCGGATCAGCTCAAGGCATCGCCTCCACTGCGCGCCAGGGTCCACAGTTCGACACGCCGTGCGCCCGCTTCGAGCAGCGCCTGCGCTGCGGACTGTGCGGTGCTGCCCGTGGTGAGCACATCATCGATCAGAGCCACATCGACTCCTGCCACCACAGCGACCATTGGCGCCGGCACATGGAAAGCACCGGCGAGGTTGGATCGCCGCTGGGCCGCTGGCAACTGGCTCTGCGGTGCGGTGGCGCGAATGCGCTCCAACGCTTGCGGTAGCCGGGGCAACGAGAGTCTGCCGGCAAGATGGCGCGCGATTTCATCGGCCTGGTTGTACCCCCGCTCTCGTAGACGCAGGGGGTGTAAGGGCACGGGCACCAGCACTTGCGGCAGCGAAGCGCATCGGGCTGCCATGCGCATCGCCAGCAGCTTGCCGAGCGCGCCTGCCACACTGCGATCACCGCGGAACTTGAGCGCACGGACCAGGCGGTCAATGGGGTATTCGTAGCTCCACGCGCAGAACACGCCCGACAGTGGGACGACATCGGCTGCCCAGGCCGGCGTGGCCGGCAGATCCGCAATGCAGATATGGCATAGATCCACGCCTTCCGGGCAGGCAGCACTACCGCACAGGAAGCAGCGCGCCGGGATCAGCCAGCGACCGGCCTGCCGCACCGCCTCGTAAACTTTTGCGAGGCTCACAGGTTGACAGTGATCCATCGGGGCACGAACATCGCTGCACCTTAGCGGCTGGCTCCCTGTGATTCAGCCGTTCATTTGTTCCCTGTTTCATTGGAGTTGCCATCTTGTCATCCGTGCGTACCTGGACCCTGGGGGAAGCCGAAGCCCTTTTCGCGCTTCCGTTCAATGATCTGCTCTTCCAGGCACAGCAGGTCCATCGCGCGCATCACGACCCGGGCAGCGTCCAGCTCTCGACACTGCTGTCGATCAAGACCGGTGCCTGCCCCGAAGACTGCGCCTATTGCCCGCAGAGCGTGCGCCATCAGAGCAGCATCGAAAATGAAGCGCTGCTCCCGGTTGAAGAGGTGCTTGAACACGCGCGGGCCGCAAAGGCTGCGGGTGCCACCCGCTTCTGCATGGGCGCTGCGTTCCGGAGCCCCAAGCGCAAGGACATCGAGCGCATCGGTGCCATGGTCAGCGCAGTGCGCGAACTGGGCATGGAAACCTGCGCGACGCTGGGCATGTTGACTCCCGATCAGGCTCAGGAACTCAAATCCGCCGGCCTGGATTACTACAACCACAATCTGGATACGTCGGAAGAGTTCTACGACGAAATCATCACGACGCGCACCTATCAGGACCGCCTCGACACGCTGACCGCCGTGCGCGATGCGGGTCTGCATGTCTGCTGTGGCGGCATCGTCGGCATGGGCGAATCGCAGCGCGATCGCGCACAGTTCCTGGTCACGCTGGCGAATCTGCCGCAGCAACCGGAAAGTGTGCCCATCAATCAGCTGGTGCGCGTGCCCGGCACTCCTCTGGCCGGCAAAGAGGATGTGGATCCCTTCGACTTCATCCGCACCATCGCCGTGGCGCGCATCATGCTGCCGCAATCGCAGGTGCGTCTGTCCGCGGGGCGCAGTGAAATGAGTGACGAACTGCAGGCTCTGGCTTTCCTCGCCGGCGCCAACTCCATCTTCTACGGCGACAAGCTGCTGACCACCGGCAATCCCGATGTGACTCGCGACCGGACATTGCTCGCGCGACTGGGACTTCGACCCGCAGCCGATGCGGCGGCGAACTGACGCGCTGGGCGCGCTGCTGGCCGATATCGACCAGCAGCAGCGCCGCCGCGTGCAGCGTGTGAGCAGTCGCTCACCGCGCCTTGGCTCAGCGGCCATCAGTGAAATAGGCGGCCGACAGTTCGTTAACTTCTGCAGCAACGACTACCTCGGCCTCTCGCAGCATCCCGATGTGATTGCTGCACTTCGCGATGCGGCCGCGGAGCATGGTGTCGGGAGTGGCGCGGCGCATCTACTGGGCGGGCATTCCAGCGAGCACCGTGAGCTGGAACGCGAACTCGCTGCCTTCACGGGCCGTGAACGGGCATTGCTATTCTCCACCGGATACATGGCGAACCTCGCCGCGGTCTGCAGCTTTGCAGGGCGCGATGAAGTCGTGCTGCAGGATCGACTGAACCACGCTTCTTTGATCGACGGTGCGACGCTCAGCGGCGCGCGCCTGGTTCGTTATCAACATGCTGATGCCGAGGCGGCGCGCCAGCGGATACGGACGCATGCCAATGCCTGCATGCTGGCCACCGATGGCGTCTTCAGCATGGATGGCGACATTGCACCACTTGCAGAACTGGCCAGCGCCTGCACCGCGCATGAGCTGTGGTTATTGGTCGATGACGCCCATGGTCTGGGCGTCGTCGGGCCCGAAGGCCGTGGCAGCGTTGCTGCGGCCAGTCTGGACTCCGCACAGGTTCCCTTGTTGATGGGCACACTGGGCAAAGCCCTGGGCTGCTTTGGTGCCTTCATCGCCGGTGATGAGACGGTGATCGAGGTGCTGCTGCAGCGCTCGCGGCCCTATATCTATACGACGGCACTACCTCCCGCATTGGCCGCAGCGACTCGCGTCGCGCTTCGCCGATGCCAAGATGAGGGTTGGCGGCGCGAGCGACTGCAGGCCAACATCGCCCACCTGCGCCACAACGCGCTGCAAGCCGGTATTCAACTCTCGCCCTCCGATACGGCAATCCAACCTCTAATCGTCGGGGATTCCGGCGTGGCGCTCGCGCTGGGAAATCATCTTGCTGCCGCCGGATTTCTGGTTGGCGTCACACGCCCGCCTACCGTACCGAACGGCAGTGCAAGGCTGCGCATCACCCTCTCGGCAATGCATGACGCAGCGCAGATCGATGCACTGACCACCGCGCTGGCCGATGGTCTTCATACCCTGCGTGATAATCCTTCGACAGCCACTTCATCATGATCGACAGGCTCTATAGTGAATCGCATGGCTCAGGCCCGAATCTCGTGCTGTGGCATGGGTGGGGCATGAATCTGCGCATTTTCGATTCACTGGTGGAGCATCTCGCAACGCACTTCCGCGTTACGACCGTAGATCTACCGGGCCATGGACGTAGTCCCGAGCTGATGACGGAGGACTTTGAAGCAGCGCTCCCCATCCTGATTTCCGAGCTGCCCGATGACTGCACACTGGCCGGCTGGTCACTGGGCGGAATGCTGGCGCTGCGCGCCGCTGAGCTTGCACCTGAACGAGTGCGCGGGCTGATCCTTCTACACAGCACACCGAAGTTCGTTGCCACGGCCGACTGGACCCATGGCATCGCATCAACAGTGCTGGATCAATTCGCCAATTCCTTGCGCGAAGCGAAGCAGCAAACCGTCAATCACTTTCTTGATCTGCAGGTCCGCGGCAGCCGTGATGCCGACGGGTTGTTGCACCGACTGCGCGAAGCATTACGGCTGCATGGTCATGCGCGTTCGACGGCCCTGGGCGCAGGACTCGAGCATCTGCGACGCGCTGACCTGCGTGCGACGGCAGGACGCATCGAATTGCCCACATTGTTGATCTCCGGGCAGTATGACCGCGTGACACCACCTGGTGCCGCGCACGCGATGGCTGCTCTAATGCGCCATGCTCAGGTGGAAGAGCTCCCGCGCACGGGACATGCCGGATTCCTCTCACAGGCTGAAGGTGTTGCGAAACGATGTATCCACTGGTGGCAGGCGCAGGTATGCCCGCCGGTGCTGGCATGAACGCGCCCGTCGGAATCGAGACTGGATCGGTACGCCGATGGTTTGATCGCGCCAGCACCACCTACGCCTGCGCCGCCGGATTGCAGCGCGACGTCAGAGCGGAGCTGCTCGCCCGTCTGGATTTCTTCACGCTGTCACCCAAAGTGATACTCGATCTCGGTGCTGGCTTGGGCGAAGCCACTGTGGCGCTGCGCCGACGTTACCCCGACGCACTGGTGGTGCCCGTTGACCTTTCCGCTGCGATGCTGCGCCAAGGGGTGGGTCGTCGCCGTTTGTGGCGCAGAACCGTGGCGGTGTGCGCTGACGTTCGCAAGCTACCGTTGGCCAGCGGCTCCGTGGATCTCGCCTTCAGCAGTCTCATGCTGCAGTGGTGCGATCTGCCGCGCGAGGCGTTCGCGGAAATTTCGCGCGTGCTGCGTCCGGGTGGACTGCTGCTGGCCAGCACCTTCGGGCCGCTGACGCTGCAGGAATTGCGCGCTGCATGGGCTGCCGTGGACAGTGCGCCGCATGTCAGTCATTTCCCGGATCTGCCCGACCTGGCCAGCCAGCTCACCGCGGCCGGCTTCGCAGAACCCGTGCTGGATATCGAACAGCGGCCGGAACACTACGCCGACGCATTGGCCTTGCAGCGCGAACTGCAAGCGCTTGGCGCGCGCAACGCCGACCGGGCCCGACGGCGTACGCTGACCGGCAAGTCACGCTGGCGAGCCATGGCGGCACAGTACGAACTGCTCCGCACACCCGCAGGACTGCCGGCGACTTGGGAACTCATTTATATGGCTGCTTTTGCCAATGACCGATCGTCAGCCGGAAGCTCGCCTGCCGAAGCGCTCTTCCCGGCGGATTCCATCCTGAGGCGGAGCCGGTCATGAGGGGCTGTTTCATCGCCGGGACGGATACCGACGTGGGCAAAACGCGGGTCACGGCCGGTCTGATCACGGCACTTCGCGAGCGGGGCGTGGCAGCAACCGGCATGAAACCTGTCGTTTGCGGACTGATCGAAGATAATGGTCGGTATTCTTCTGAGGATGTCGACAAAATCTGTGCAGAATCTGGGCAGAGTCCGGCGGATCGCGACGTTAATCCTTATGCATTCCCAGAGCCCATATCGCCCAATATTGCGGCGAAAAAACACGCAACTTGTATCGATATATCGATAATTAAAGGTCATTTCTCATCAATTTCTCATCTATCCGCCTTTCCGGTCGTCGAAGGCACCGGCGGCTGGCTGGCACCGATCTCCGACGAGCACACCATGGCCGATATCGCCGTCGCACTGGGCCTTCCCGTCATCCTGGTGGTCGGCCTGCGCCTCGGATGCCTGAACCATGCGCTGCTGACCGCCCAAGCAATCCGCGCCTCCGGGCTGCCGCTGGCCGGCTGGATCGGTAGCCGGGTGGTCGAAGATTTTGCCGAAGCCGAGGCCAACATCGACACGCTGACCGCCAGACTGGGCTCGGCGCCACTGGCCTTGCTGCCCTATTCACACTCGCCGCGCAGCGCACTGCCCGCGCTGCGCGAGGCTGTGACCAAACTGCTCACTGAGGCGCCGACACAGAGCCGCAGTTAAATGGCGTAACCCATTGACTTGTAGAACTATTCGTCGCTCCGGTATGCTGTCGCTCCCAGCTCGCACCGAGACTCCCCGGCATGCATTCCGCGAATGCGCCCGCAGGCCAAAAAATTCTGTTGATGCCCCATCGCTCCCTGACGATGCGGGAAGCCCGCTGGTTCTTCGCCAGCCTGTGCATACCCTCCCTGACGATCGCCGTGTTGATGACCCTGCAAGGCTACTGGCCCATCCTGCCGTTCGCGGGGCTCGAGCTGCTGGCGCTGGGACTGTGTCTGATGCTGAACATGAGATCTCGCGAAGACACGCAGCAGATCGTGATCACGGAGGATGGCATCACCATCGAGACGCGTCACGGCACACGAATCGTACATTCTGAGTTCTCGCGGCACTGGGCACGGGTTAAACTGCGCCGCGCCAAATCGCACTGGCATCCAAGCCGCCTGACTATTGAATCGCACGGTCGCGCCTGCGAGCTTGGAAGCTTCCTGACCGAGGAGGCCAGGTGCGCGCTGGCTGGACGTCTGCGTCGTCTGATCGGTCGCGTGGATGAATCACCTCGGCTTTTGCCGGATGACTGCACTATCAAGGTTTGAATAATGACGAAATTGACCCGAGTGATGAGCGCCCTCCTGAGCGGTGGCGCATTGGCGCTGGTTGCCCCCACGGCGAACGCTGCCTGGGGCCTCAACATGACCCAAGGCGTGTCCGACATCTCGCGCCGCATCTATGACCTGCACATGACCATCCTGTGGGTGTGCGTGGCCATCGGCATTTTCGTCTTCGGCTGGATGATCTGGTCCATCGTCGCCTTCCGCAAGTCGAAGGGCGCCGTGCCGGACACGACCCTGACACACAGCACAAAGGTCGAAGTGATCTGGACCGTGATTCCAGTACTGATCCTGATCGGCAGTGCGGTGCCCGCCGCCCGTACGCTGATCGAAACCGAGAACGCCACCAACACCGAACTGACCATCGTCGTCACCGGCTATCAGTGGAAGTGGAACTACAACTATCAGGGCACCGGCGTCAGCTTCTTCTCAACGCTCAGCCGTGACAGCAACGAAACGCGCCAGCTGGGATCAGACAAGGATCCGTATGCGGTGCCCGACTATCTGCTCAACGTCGACAACCCGCTGGTGGTTCCAGCTGGCGTGAAGGTGCGCGTGCTGCTGACCTCGCAGGATGTGATCCATGCGTGGTGGGTGCCGGCCGTGGCCGTGAAGAAAGATGCCATTCCTGGCCTGACCAATGTCGCCTGGTTCAAGGTGGATGCTGACAAGACGGGCATTTATCGCGGTCAGTGCGCTGAGCTTTGCGGTCGGGACCATGGCTTCATGCCTGTTGTGCTCGACGTGCGCAGCAAGGCCGACTTCGACAAGTGGCTGGCAGAAAAGAAGGCGGCTGCACAGCCTGCTGCCGAGTCCAGCACAACCACAGCATCATCTGCCGCGCCCGCTTCGCCGGCTGGCTGATCGCTTGGCTGCCCCTACTCATAGCTACTGACACTTCAGACCGGAAATACCATCATGGCCCACACTGAACACACCGCTGCCCACGACGATCACGGTCACCACGGCCCGCCAACGGGTCTGATGCGCTGGATCAAAACGACCAACCACAAGGACATCGGCACGCTGTATCTGATCTTTGCATGCGTGATGTTCTTCGCCGGCGGTGCCATGGCCATGGTGATCCGCGCCGAACTGTTCAAGCCCGGCATGCAGTTCGTCGACCCGCAATTCTTCAACTCCATGACTACCGTGCATGCACTGGCGATGATCTTCGGCGCCGTGATGCCAGCCTGGGTCGGCTTGGCCAACTGGATGATCCCGCTGCAGATCGGTGCGCCAGACATGGCCCTGCCGCGCATGAACAACTTCAGCTTCTGGATCATGCCGTTCGCCTTCACCCTGCTGCTGATCGGCTTCTTCACCTCCAGCGGCGCCCCGGCCGGTGGCTGGACGCTGTA
>CAYFPW010000043.1:0-10085 GCA_964345055.1 uncultured Steroidobacteraceae bacterium
GCTACCCGGTTACCGAGTTCCAGCGCGTCAGTGCCGGTGGCACCATCTCGCATCTGGATATGCTCACTTATGCCAATAGCAGCGCACAGCAGGCCGTCGAATGGGTGCAAAATAACGGCAACGCCTATTCGCGCGAGCTGCTCAGTACCTTCTACCTGAACGATGGTACGACGCTCTCCAGCGCCACGCAGCTCTTTGGTACGAAGTTCACCAACTTCGATATCAGCGCGGGCTGGTTGTTCGACTCGCGGAATCGCGGGCTGTTTGCCGATCGGGGCCATCGACACAACCTGGGTATCAGCTACACGCTGCCCAGCGGCCCGCGCGCGCCGCGTAGCTGGCTGACCAGCTACGATTACATTGGGTACTTCCCGATCTGGGGTCGCTGGACGCTGCAGGTCAGTGCGGCGGCGGCCTACACGGCGCCCATCGGTCCCAGCACGACCATCGCTCCCTTCAAGCGTATGTTCGCAGGCGGACCGGATACCGTCCGCGGTTATGTCGAAACCTCGCTCGGTCCGGTGGACAGCTTCGGCAATCCCTATGGCGGCAACCTGCGCTTTAATTCGCAGAATGAACTGTTGATACCGCTTCCCCTGAGTTGGCAGACCAGTGCCCGGTTCAGTCTGTTCTTCGACATCGGCAATGTCTTCTCCACCGACTCGACCGCCTTTGTCGGGCGCGATCTGGTTACACCGGTCGATTACAAATTCAAGTATGATGAATTGAAGAGGTCGGCGGGTGTTGCAGTGCAGTGGCTGGCGCCACAGCTGGGACTGTTCCGGTTCAGCTACGGCGTGCCGCTCAACGAGTTCCAGGGCGATACCACCCGTTTCCCCGACAGGTCGGAGAATTTCCAGTTCACGGTCGGGCAGTCGTTCTAATTGGCCATTGCAGTTGGCAGGAGAGTTCAGTGAAGCGTTCTTGGATAGCAATGTTTGCGGCTGGCGCCGCCATGATCTCGGTCGTCACGACGGCCCAGGCTGAAAGCAAGATCGGTGTGGTCAACTTCGGTCGTCTCCTGCAGGAGTCCCCGCAGGGCAAGGCAGCCACCGACCTGCTGCGCAAGGAAGCCGAGGCCAAGCAGAATGAACTGGGCAACCTGCAGGCTTCGCTGAAGGCCAAGGAAGACCGGCTGACCAAGGACGGCGCAACGATGACTGCCGACCAGCGCGCCCGTGCCGAAAAGGAACTGCGCGACGGCAATCGCGATCTGCAGACCAAGACCACTGAGTTCCAGGACGACCTGAGCGCGCACCAGAACGAAATCGTCGGTCGCTTGCAGAACGAGTTGGGGATGGTTGTGCAGAACTACGCGGCGGCACAGAAGTTCGACTTGGTGCTGGCAGCGGAGGGCTCGATCGTCTACGCCACGGCGGCGATGGACATCACCAATGCCGTCCTCGCCACACTGCCGGCTGTTGCTGCAGCACCCGCTGCAGCAGCCCCGAAGCCTGCGACTTCGGCGGCGCCCAAGCCGGCTGCGCCGGCCAAGGCACCGGCGAAGTAACGTCGGCCCGTCCACAACCCTCCGCAGCCGGAACCGGCTTCGTCATGGTCTGGACGCTGGGGCAGCTCGCGCTCCGCTTCGGGTGCGAGCTGCGCGGCGATCCGGCCATTGAGGTCGATCACGTCGGCACTCTGGCCGGCGCCGGTCCGCGAGCGCTGAGCTTCCTCGCCAATCCCCTCTATCGGCCGCAGCTGGGTCAAACCCGCGCCGCTGTGGTCGTGCTCGACGGCAAAAGCGCCGCCGACTGCCCGGTGGCCGCACTCATCAGCAGTAACCCGTATGCCACCTATGCGCGTATCGCGACGCTGCTCTACACGCCTGCCACGACTGCTGAGCGGGCTGGCAGCATTGCCGTCAGCGCAGTCGTGGATTCCACGGTCCGATTCGGCGCTGAGGTGCAGATCGGTCCAAACGTGGTCATTGGCCCCGGTTGCACGCTGGGTGACGGCGTTCGTATCGGCGCCGGCTGCGTACTGACCGCCAATGTCCACATCGGTGCCCACAGTGAGCTTCGTTCGCGGGTCACTCTCGAGCGCGACGTGACGCTGGGCGAGCGGGTGCTGATCCATCCGGGCGCGGTGCTGGGCGCCGACGGCTTTGGCTTCGCGCGTGATCGTGATGGCTGGGTCAAGGTACCGCAGGTCGGTGGCGTGCGCATTGGCAACGACGTTGAGATTGGCGCCAACACCACCATCGATCGCGGTGCGATCGAGGACACGGTCATCGGCGATGGCGTGAAGATCGACAACCAGGTGCAGATCGGCCACAACGTGGTGATCGGCGAGCATACGGTCATGGCAGCGTTCGTTGGTATCTCCGGCAGTACGCGTATCGGCCGTCGCTGCATGATCGGCGGGTCCACGGGATTCGTCGGTCATCAGACGATCTGCGACGATGCCGCCTTCACCGGCGACTCGATGATTGTCGGTGATGTCGAGCAGCCGGGAGTCTACTCGGGCGGTCTGCCGGCTCAGCCGGCACGCCTCTGGCGTCGCCTCGCTGCACGGTTCCGCCAGCTCGATACAATGGCCGGACGCCTCGCCACGCTGGAGCGGGCTGCCGGAGTTCGCAACCCTGCCCAGGAATCACGGGAAACAGACGATGACTGACACAACGGCCATGGACATTACGCAGATTCTCCGGCGCCTGCCGCACCGCTATCCCTTCCTGCTGGTGGATCGCGTGCTGGAAATTGCACCGGGCAAGAGCATCCGCGCTTTGAAGAACGTGACCATCAACGAGCCGTTCTTTCCGGGGCACTTCCCCGGTCGCCCGGTCATGCCCGGCGTGCTGATCATCGAGGCGCTGGCGCAGGCGGCGGGCGTGCTCGCCTTCGTGACTGCGGATGTCTACCCGGACGAAAATTCCCGTTTCTTCTTCGTCGGGATCGACGACGCTCGCTTTCGCCGGCCGGTGGAGGCGGGTGACCAGCTGATTCTTGCCGCCACGCTGGAACGCAATCTCAAGGGCATCTGGAAGCTTTCGACCGTTGCGAGTGTCGATGGCAACGTCGTCTGCAGCGCCAATCTGATGCTGGCACCGGACCTCGAGGCGCCCAATCGTGGCGTCACGACGAAACCGGCTGCGGCAGGGGTGCAGTCGTGATCGATCCGCGGGCGGTGGTTTCGCCGCAGGCGCGGCTCGGTGCGGACGTCGAGATCGGCCCGTTCGCCGTCATTGGCCCTGATGTCACGCTCGGAGCGCGAACCCGTGTGGGGCCCAGTGCCGTCATCACCGGTCATACGACCCTGGGTGAAGACAATGTCGTGTTTCAGTTCGCCTCGATTGGCGAAGCGCCGCAGGATCTGAAGTACAAAGGCGAGCCGACGCGACTGGAAATTGGTGACCGTAATGTGTTCCGCGAGTTCTGCACCGTCAACCGCGGCACCACGCATGATGAGGGCATCACCAGCATTGGCTCTGACAACCTGCTGATGAGTTACACGCACGTCGCCCATGATTGCCGGCTCGGCAATCGCATCGTGATGGCCAACAATGCCACGCTGGGCGGACATGTGAAGCTCGGCGACTGGGTCATCATGGGCGGCTTCTCCGGCGTGCACCAGTTCAGTCAGGTTGGAGCCCATGCGTTCATCGCCAACAATTGCGCGGTGACGCGCGACGTGCCGCCGTATGTCATGGCCGTGGGCCAGCCGGCGCAGCCGCACTCGATCAACAGCAAGGGGCTCGAGCGGCGCGGCTTCAGCGCTCAGCAGATTCGCAACATCAAGGAAGCCTACCGCACGCTGTACCGGCGTGAGTTGCCGCTGGCCGAGGCGCAGCAGCAGCTGGCAGCCTTGGTGCCGGAGCAGCCGGAGCTGGCCATCTTCGTGCAATTCATCGGCGCTTCGGAACGTAGTCTGGTGCGCTGAGCCGTGATCGGTGGCGGGGCGCTTCGGGCTGTCACGCCGCAGTGTCCGCGCTGTTACAGTGAGCGGCGTTACCCATGATGGTTGCCGATTCTATGCATCTTGATTCACCCCGGTCTGAACCGCTGCGAATCGCCATCGTCGCCGGTGAAGCCTCGGGTGATGCGCTCGGTGCAGCCTTCATCACAGCCATTCGTGAGCGCCATCCGCAGGCGGAATTCCGCGGCGTTGCCGGGCCGCGCATGCAGGCGGCGGGGTGTCAGGCGCTGGCGAAGTCTGAAGAGCTCGCGGTCATGGGCTTGTTCGAGGTGCTCCGGCATCTGCCGCGGCTGTGGCGGCTGCGGCGGCGACTGATCGAGCAAGTGAACGCATGGCAACCCGACGTGTTTGTCGGCATCGACGCGCCCAGTTTCAATGTGGGTCTGGCGCGCCAGCTCAAACAGCGCGGGGTGCGTACCGTTCAGTATGTCAGTCCGCAGCTGTGGGCTTGGCGGCAGGGACGTGCCCGCGACATGCATCGCTCCTGCGACTTGGTGCTCTGTGTGCTGCCGTTCGAACCTCCGTTCTACGCTGGACACGGCGTGGAGGCGGAGTTCGTCGGACATCCTCTGGCGGATCAGATCCCGCTGGAGTCACAGCGAGCACAGGCGCGTCTGGCGCTGGGCATCGATGCCCAGGCGCGTATTGTTGCGCTGCTGCCGGGTAGCCGCAGCGGCGAAGTGCAACGACTGGCGCCCGATATGCTGGCTGCGGCACGACTGCTGGCGCAGCGCGATCCCTCGATACAGTTCCTGGCGCCCATGGCCTCGCCGGCGGCGCGCAGTGCTTTCGACGGTGCTGGCGCAATGCCGTCCGGGTTGCGTCTCCTGGACGGGCAGGCACGACTGGTGTTGCAGGCTGCAGACGTTGCGCTGGTCGCCTCCGGGACCGCGACCCTGGAGGCGCTGCTGTGCAAGTGTCCGATGGCAGTGGTCTATCGGTTCGGGCCGTTGACCGCCGCGCTGCTGCGATGGTTCCGGTTGGTCAAACTGCCGTATTTTTCTCTGCCTAACCTGCTGGCCGGTGAGCCGCTGGTACCCGAATTTTTTCAGGATGCCGTGCAGCCGGCTGCGTTGGCCGACGCGCTGCAGGAGTCGCTCGGCTCGGGCGCGCAGCATGAGGCTCTGCAAGAGCGCTTCACTGATATCCATCGCTCGCTGCGCGTGGACGGCGCGCGCAGGGCGGCTGCGGCCGTGCTACGCCGGATCGGCATCGGCGTATGAGTGTCTGGCTGGCGGGGGTCGACGAGGCGGGACGTGGGCCGCTGGCCGGTCCGGTGGTGGCAGCGGCGGTCATTCTCGATCCACTGCGACCGGTGCAGGGGCTGCGCGACTCCAAGCTGCTCAGCGCACGTCAGCGCGAGCACCTGGCGCCGTTGATTCGTGAGTCGGCTTTGGCCTGGTCCGTGGCTGAAGCCAGTGTGGCGGAAATCGATGCGCTGAACATCCTGCAGGCCACCTTGCTGGCCATGCGGCGTGCGCTCGCGGCACTGTCCCAGCCCCCTTCAATCATCAGAATCGATGGTAATAAAGCGCCTGAAGTCCTTGATCTATTTCCTGATTGCAGTGTCGAGACCGTGATCGGCGGGGATCGGACCGAGCCGAGTATCAGTGCCGCATCGATCCTCGCCAAGACCCATCGCGATGCATTGATGCTGCAGCTGGACCAGCATCATCCCGGCTACGGCTTCGGCCAGCATCAGGGTTATGGGACGGCCGCGCATCTGGAGGCCCTGCGGCGCCTCGGCCCTTCTTTGGCCCATCGACGCAGCTTCGCTCCGGTAAAATCGCTGCTCGCGCTTCCGAGCGACTCTGACCCCGCAGCCACTGCATGAGCCAGTCTTTCGTCCACCTCGCCGTGCATACGGAATATTCGCTCCGCGATAGCGTGGTGCGTATTCCGCAGCTGATCGAGACCGTGCAGGCCGAGGGGAGCCCCGCGATAGCGGTCACCGATCTGTACAACTTGTTCGGCATGCTGAAGTTCTATCGCACCGCGCTCAAGGCGGGTGTGCAGCCGATCATCGGTGTGGATCTTGGAGTGCGCGAGCCGGACGATCGTCAGGGCCCGACGCGACTGCGACTGCTGTGCCAGAACACCGAGGGCTATCGCAATCTGACCCGACTGATCTCGCGAGCCTGGCTCGAGGGTCAGCAGCGCAGCGATCCGCTCATCGCGTATTCCTGGCTCACACCGGATACCACCCGCGGTCTGATCGCTTTGTCCGGCGCGGGCCAGGGCAATGTGGGGCGGCTGCTGGCCAACGGCCGCGAGGAACTGGCCGACGGTGCGCTGACACGCTGGCTCGATCTGTTCGGTGACCGCTATTACCTGGAAGTGCAGCGACTGGCTCGTCCCGGTGAAGCGCAACTCAATCAGGCAACAGTGGATCTGGCCGCGCATCGTTCAGTACCGGTGGTCGCGACCAATGAGGTGTGCTTTCTTCGTGCCGAGGACTACGAGGCGCACGAAGTGCGTGTCTGCATCCATGGCCGCAGCCAGCTCGGCGATCCCGCCCGCGAACGCCGCTACACGCCACAGCAATACCTGCGCAGCGGCGCCGAGATGGCCGAGCTGTTCGCCGACCTGCCCGAGGCGCTGGAAAACACCGTACAGATTGCGCGTCGCTGCTCGCTGACTCTGGATCTCGGTAAAGCGCGACTCCCTGACTATCCGGTCGCGGTGGGGTCGACGCCCAATGACTTTCTGCGCAGCGAATCCGAACGTGGTCTGGCGCTGCGACTCACGGCGCCGGATCTTGCCGACAGCGCCGAGCACGACCGTTACCGCGCACGGCTCGACACCGAAATCGGCGTGATCTGTCAGATGGGCTTTGCTGGTTACTTCCTGATCGTGGCCGACTTCATCCGCTGGTCGCGTGATAACGGTGTGCCGGTGGGTCCGGGACGCGGCTCAGGTGCCGGCTCAGTCGTCGCTTGGGCGCTGGGAATCACTGACATCGATCCACTGAAGTACGACCTGCTGTTCGAGCGCTTCCTGAATCCCGAGCGGGTATCGATGCCCGACTTCGACGTTGACTTCTGCATGGAAGGCCGCGACCGGGTGATCGACTATGTCTCGCACAAATACGGTGTGGAGCGCGTGTCACAGATCATCACCTACGGCACGATGGCCGCGCGCGCCGTGGTCCGCGACGTCGGCCGCGTGATGGGTCATCCGTTTCCGGTGGTGGATCGCATCGCCAAGCTGGTGCCACAGGAGCTGGACATCACCCTCGATGCAGCGCTGGAGAAAGAGCCTGAGCTGCAGAAGCTCGTTAAGAACGATGAGGAGGTGCGCGCCGTGTTCGACATGGCCCGCGCCCTCGAAGGGCTGACGCGCCACGCCGGCAAGCATGCGGGCGGCGTGGTCATTGCGCCCTCGGTCCTCACCGATTTCGCGCCGCTGTACTGCGAAGAGGGCGGTGCCAACGTCGTCACACAGTTTGACAAGGACGATGTCGAGGCCGCCGGTCTGGTCAAGTTCGATTTCCTGGGCCTGCGCACACTGACCATCATCGACTGGGCCCTCAAGGCCATCAACGCAGCGCGCGCGGCGCGCGGCGAGGCGGCGCTGGATCTAGCGATGCTGCCGATGAACGACGCGAAGACTTTTGCGCTGCTCAAGTCCGCGCGCACCACCGCGGTGTTCCAGCTCGAGTCGCGTGGCATGAAAGACCTGATCCGCCGCCTGCAGCCCGACTGCTTCGAAGACATCGTCGCGCTGGTGGCACTGTTCCGTCCCGGTCCGCTGCAATCCGGCATGGTGGATGACTTCATCGCCCGCAAGCATGACCGCACCGGTGCTGCCGTCGACTACCTCCACCCCGACCTCAAACCCGTCCTGCAGGCGACCTACGGCGTGATCCTGTATCAGGAGCAGGTCATGCAGATTGCGCAGGTGCTGGCCGGCTACACGCTTGGTGGCGCTGACCTGTTGCGCCGCGCGATGGGTAAAAAGAAGCCCGAGGAGATGGCCAAGGAGCGTGGCAAGTTCGTGGCTGGTGCTGTGGCCCGCGGTGTTCCGGAAGCTCAGGCGGCGATGATTTTCGACTTGATGGAGAAGTTCGCCGGCTACGGTTTCAACAAGTCCCACTCCGCTGCCTATGCAATGCTGACTTATCAGACGGCCTGGCTGAAGGCGCATTATCCGGCGGAATTCATGGCTGCCGTGCTGACCTCGGAGTTGAGCAACACAGACAAGATCGTCGGGTTGGTCAACGAGTGTCAGGAGATTGGCCTGAAGGTATTGCCTCCTGACGTCAACGAGTCCGAGCATGCATTCCACGCCACTGACGCGGGCACGATCCGATACGGTCTCGGTGCCGTGAAGGGTGTGGGGCAGGGTGCGGTCGAGGCCATAGAGGCCGAGCGTGCTGCCAATGGCCCATATCAAAGCGTTGCCGATCTGTGTCATCGCATCGACCTGCAGCGCTTGAACCGGCGCTTGCTCGAGGCGCTGATCCGCTCCGGCAGCTTTGACTCCTTCAATGTTGGACGCGCGACGCTGATGGAGTCGCTCCCTGACCTGATGCGATCAGGCGAGCAGCGCAGTCAGAGTGCGGCGGCGGGGCAGAATGACATGTTCGGCCTGAGCGCGGCGCAGGCCAGTGAGGTGGCCATCACGCTGCGTGCGGTACCAGACTGGAGCGAGGCGCAGCGTCTGGCAGGCGAGCGCTCCTCACTGGGCCTCTACCTCACGGGACATCCGATCACGCGTTTCGAACGTGAGTTGCGCTCGGTCATCAGCGGCCGGATCGGCGACTACATGTCTGAGGAGCGTCCCGGTGGCGACGGTGCGACGCGCTGGGCTGACCGGCGTGTGGTCACGGTGGCCGGGTTGATTCTGGAGATCAATAAGCGCGGCCCGCGCACCATCGCGCTGCTCGACGATCGCAGCGGCCGTATCGAGGTGGCTTTCAGCGAGGAGGTCGCGCAGCAGTATCGCGAGTGGCTGGTCGTCGATGCGTTGGTGATCATCAGGGGCGGCTTGCGATTCGACGATTTCAGTGGTTCTTGGCGTATCGACGGACGTGGCGTGCAGTCGATTGAGGCCGTTCGCGAGACTCAGGCGCGTACACTGGTGCTCGATTTCGGCCCGGCTCCGGATACCCGAAAGCGTGAGCAGCTGGCGCAGCTGCTGACACGCTTCCGCGGCGGTGAATGCGCCGTGGCCGTGCGCGTCCGGGCAGCCGGCGCGCAGGGTCTGTTACTGCTGGACGCTGCCTGGAATGTGCGACCCACGCCGCAGCTCATGGACGATCTGGAGCGTCTGTGCGGGAGCGGTGCCGTGCGTATCAGCTACACGCCTCCGCCGCGTGAGCCGGGCCCCGGCGAGCTCAGGCCTGCAAGTGTCGTCGCGGTTGTGTAGCATTCCGCCCCTATGGCCGTAAGTTTTCTGGATTTCGAACAGCCGATCGCCGAACTCGAAGCCAAGCTCGAGGAGCTGGCCCATGTCTCGAGTGATGGTCAGGTCAACCTCGAACAGGAGATGGCGCGTCTGCGGGCCAAGAGCCAGCAGCTGACCCGCTCGATCTTCTCCAACCTCACCCCGTGGCAGATCACTCAGCTGGCCCGCCACCCGCAGCGTCCCTACACGCTCGACTACATCAACGCCATGTGCACGGAGTTCAACGAGCTCCATGGCGATCGTATGTATGCTGACGACATGGCGATCGTCGGCGGCCCCGCCCGGTTTGGCGAGCGCATCGTGATGATCATCGGCCATCAGAAGGGCCGTGACACCAAGGAACGCGTGCGTCGAAACTACGGCATGCCCAGGCCCGAGGGCTACCGCAAGGCGCTCCGTCTGATGCAGATGGCGGAGAAGTTCTCGCTGCCGGTGATCACTTTGATCGACACTCCGGGCGCTTACCCGGGTGTCGGCTCCGAGGAGCGCAACCAGAGCGAAGCCATTGCCCGCAATCTGTTCGTGATGGCCACCCTGCGCACCCCGATTGTCAGCGTCGTGATCGGCGAGGGCGGCTCCGGCGGTGCGCTGGCCATTGGTGTCTGCGACCGACTGCTGATGCTTCAGTACTCCACCTACTCGGTGATCTCGCCCGAGGGTTGCGCCTCGATCTTGTGGAAGAGCGCGGACAAGAAGGAAGTGGCTGCGGAGGCCATGAACGTCACTGCCGAAGGCCTGCGTGAGCTGGGTCTGGTGGA
>CAYFPW010000044.1:0-9851 GCA_964345055.1 uncultured Steroidobacteraceae bacterium
CTGAGTGCCGTGCTCTAGACGCGGCGACGGACAGCGGCCTGAGGGCTCAGCGGCGCCGTGTCTTGCGCTTGGCCACTGCCTTGCGCTTTGCAGCCGGCTTACGCTTGGCGGCAGGCTTACGCTTTGCGACCGGCTTGCGCCTGGCGACAGCCTTTCCCCGAGTCACCGGTTTACGCTTGGCGGCAGGCTTACGCTTGGCGGCGCTCTTGCGGGCCGACTTGCGCCCACCACGGGAGGCCGCTTTGGAAGCCGGCGCGGGCTGGAGCAGCGCGCCCATCAGGCGTTGAGTGACCGTATCGGTGGGCGCGTCACCATCGATACGTCGCAGCAATCCCTGCTTGGCATACAGATCAACCAGCGGACGGGTGGACTTCTCGTAGACCTCGAGGCGCTTGGTCACCGTGGCCTCGTTGTCGTCCGGTCGCTGAACCAGCGGCGGATGATCGTTGCCGTTGCGGCAGCGGAGCGCCTCGCCCGGGCCCACATCATGGATGTTGTACACCGCGGCACACTTGGGGCAGCTGCGGCGACCGGCGATGCGCTTGACGATTTCCTTGTACGGCACTTCGATCAGCACCACCGCATCAAGCGGCTTGCCGATTTCGCGCAGCATGGCAGCCAACGCACGGGCCTGGGCCTGATTGCGAGGGAAGCCATCGAGGACGTAGCCGCGCAGCGTGTCCGCTTCGGCCAAACGGTCGCGGATGATACCCAGTACGACGGCGTCGGAGACCAGCTGCCCGGCGTCCATGGCCGCCTTGGCCTGCAGCCCGTAGGGCGTGCCACGCGAAACTGCCGAGCGCAGCAAGTCGCCCGTGGATATCTGCGGCAGGCCGAATCTCTCGACCAGTCGTTGAGCCTGAGTTCCCTTGCCGCTCCCTGGAGCGCCCAACAGCACGATTCGCATGGGCGGGAAAGGTACCGGCCTGCATCGCCCGGGTCAAACGCAAACACGCCCGTTCGGCTATCATTTTCACGTTTCCAGGCCCGCCAGCAGCGAGGATTGCCGCCCATGAAAACCGCTCCGCGCAACGCTTTCTATGCTCAGTCCGGCGGCGTTACCGCCGTCATCAATGCCTCGGCCTGCGGCGTGATCGAGGCGGCCCGCAAGGCGCGCCAGCACATCCGCCACATCTATGCCGGACGCGACGGCATCGTCGGTGCTCTGACCGAAGATCTGATCGACATCGGTGCTGAGAGCCCGGCCACCATCCGAGCACTGCGGCACACGCCGGCAGGCGCCTTCGGCTCGGCACGCTTCAAGCTCAAAGGCCTGGACAAGAACCGGGCCGAATATGAGCGTCTGATCGAAGTGTTCCGCGCCCACGACATCGGCTACTTCTTCTACAACGGCGGTAACGACTCGATGGACACCGCGCTGAAGGTCTCGCAGCTCGGCGAACAGCTCGGCTATCCGATCACCTGCATCGGCGTGCCGAAAACCGTCGACAACGATCTGCCGCTGACCGATTGCTGCCCGGGCTTTGGCTCGGTGGCCAAATACATTGCCATCTCGACGTTGGAAGGCGCGCTGGACGTGGCATCGATGGCGCGCACCTCAACCAAGGTGTTCGTACTTGAAGTCATGGGCCGACATGCGGGCTGGATTGCCGCAGCGGGTGGCCTCGCAGGCCGAAAAGCGGGTGAGCCGCCGCACATCATCCTGTTCCCCGAGATCGCCTTCGACAAAGCGCGTTTCCTCGCCCGCGTCCAGGAATGCGTCAAAAGTTACGGCTACTGCGTCATCGTGGTGTCGGAAGGTGCCAAGTATCCGGATGGCAAATTCCTCGCCGAAGCCGGCACACTCGATGCGTTCGGACATGCGCAGCTGGGCGGTGTCGGGCCGGTGGTTGCGAACATGGTGCGCGAGGGGCTGGGCTACAAATATCACTGGGCCGTGGCCGATTATCTGCAGCGCGCGGCACGCCATATCGCCTCGAAGACCGATGTCGAACAGGCTTATGCCGTGGGCAAGGCTGCCGTGGCATTTGCTGTGCGCGGCATGCACGCGGTGATGCCGGCGATCCGTCGCACCTCAAGCACTCCGTATCGCTGGAAGATCGTGCCCGTGCCATTGGCCGAAGTCGCCAACGTAGAAAAGAAGGTGCCGCGGAACTTCATCACCGCGGACGGCTTCGGCATCACCGCGGCCTGTCGGCGTTACCTCGAACCGCTGATCGCGGGAGAGGACTATCCGCCGTATGAGAAAGGCATTCCGAAATACGTGCGCATCCGTGGCAAAACGGTGCGCAAAAAGCTGAAGACAGGATTCAAGATCTGAGCAGGGGCCGGCTACGTGAGCTGGCGTGGAGAACTGCAATGGCCGGCGACGAGCGAATGGAACACATCGAAACCAAGCTGGCTCATCTTGAGCAGGCCGTGCAGCAGATCAGCGACGAAGTGGCGCGACAGCAGAAGCTGCTCGAGCAGACACTGGCGCGCGCGCAGCGGCTGAGCAGCCGCGTGGAAGAACTCGAAGCGGGTGGCGCCTCAGCAGGCGGTTACGAGAAGCCCCCTCACTACTGACCCCCTGCCCGGCCACGCGGACCGGCTGTGCTATATTCGAGCGGTTTCTGGTGTATCTCAGATGCGCCAGAGAGTCGACTTAATCAAATAACGCATAGACAGGGGGTTCGTTCATGGATGCCACGAATTGGCTGTTGCTGGCGATTGGCGCCGGCGTGTTGGCGGTTCTCTACGGCGTGGTCGCACGCGCCCGGATTCTGGGCCTGCCAGCGGGCAATGAACGAATGCAGGAAATCGCCGCGGCTATTCAGGCCGGTGCCAAGGCCTACCTGAATCGTCAGTACACCACCATCGCCATCGTGGGCGCGATCCTGTTCGTGCTGCTGTGGGCGGCGCTGGGCTGGCAGACCGCAGGTGGCTTCGCTGTCGGTGCGATCCTCTCGGGTCTGACGGGCTTCATCGGCATGAATATCTCGGTGCGCGCCAACGTGCGCACCGCGCAGGCCGCCAATCAGGGCCTGAACGCCGCGCTGCAGGTGGCCTTCCAGGGCGGTGCCATCACCGGCATGCTGGTGGTGGGACTCGGCCTGCTGGGAGTGGCGGGCTACTACGCAGCACTGGGCGGCACGGCCGCGGGTGACAGCGCACTGCATGCACTGGTCGGCCTAGCCTTCGGCGGCTCGCTGATCTCGATCTTCGCGCGTCTCGGCGGTGGCATCTTCACCAAGGGCGCCGATGTCGGCGCCGATCTGGTGGGCAAGGTCGAAGCCGGTATTCCGGAAGATGATCCGCGCAACCCGGCAGTGATCGCCGACAACGTCGGTGACAATGTGGGTGACTGCGCCGGCATGGCCGCCGACCTGTTCGAGACTTATGCCGTAACGCTGGTGGCCACCATGCTGCTCGGCGGTCTGATGATGAAGGGTGCCGGTGCCAACGCCATCCTCTACCCGCTGATCATCGGCGCCGCATCGATCGTCGCCTCGATCGTCGGCACGTTCTTCGTCAAGGCCGTCGACGGCGGCAAGATCATGAACGCGCTGTACAAGGGCGTGATCGTCTCGGGCGTGATCTCGGCGATCGGCTTCTGGTTCATCACTCAGGCGATGATGCCGGGCAACTTCTCGGCGATGTTCGGCTGCACCCTGATCGGCTTGGCGCTGACAGCTGCGCTGATCGTCATCACCGAGTACTACACCGCAACGGAATACGCTCCGGTGCGCGGCGTGGCCGCGGCGTCGCAGACGGGTCATGCGACCAACATCATCGCCGGCCTCGGCGTGTCGATGAAGTCCACGGCACTGCCGGTGATCGCCGTCTGCTTCGCGATCTTCGGCGCGTACCAGCTCGGCGGTCTGTATGGCATCGCGATTGCCGCGACCGCCATGCTGTCGCTGACCGGCATGATCGTGGCGCTCGATGCCTACGGCCCAATCACCGACAACGCCGGTGGCATCGCCGAGATGTCCGGCCTCGACAAGAAGGTGCGCGACATCACTGACCCGCTCGATGCGGTGGGCAACACCACCAAGGCGGTCACCAAGGGCTATGCCATCGGTTCAGCCGGTCTGGCGGCACTGGTGCTGTTCGCCGACTACACGCACAACCTCGAAGCGGCCGGCAAGACCGTGACCTTCTCGCTGTCTGATCCGGCCGTCATCATCGGTCTGTTCATTGGCGGCTTGGTGCCTTATTTGTTCGGTGCGATGGCGATGGAAGCCGTGGGCCGCGCCGCAGGTTCGGTGGTCACCGAAGTGCGTCGCCAGTTCCGCGAGATCCGCGGCATCATGGAAGGCACTGCGAAGCCGGACTACTCCAAGGCGGTAGATCTGCTGACCAAGGCTGCCATCAAGGAAATGGTCGTACCCTCGCTGCTGCCAATCTTGGTGCCGGTGGTGATCGCCTTCGGCATGAATGCGCTGATGGGCCCTGGCGCCGGCATCCGCGCGCTCGGCGGCCTGCTGATCGGCACCATCGTCACGGGCCTGTTCGTCGCTATCTCGATGTGCACCGGCGGCGGTGCCTGGGACAACGCCAAGAAGTACATCGAAGAAGGTCACTTCGGCGGCAAGGGCTCGGACACGCACAAGGCTTCGGTCACCGGCGACACCGTTGGCGATCCTTACAAGGACACTGCGGGACCGGCGATCAATCCGCTGATCAAGATCATCAACATCGTGGCCCTGTTGCTGGTGCCTCTGCTCTGAGGCACTGGCATCCTGGACAGCTGTCCACACGAAAGCCCGGCCCAGTGCCGGGCTTTCTTTTTCAGGGATGAGCCGATGACTTGCGCCGCGCGGCGCGGGCGTGCAGGAAAGTCAGCAGCAGCCCGCAGGCCTGCAGCAGCGCGCAGAAGTAAAACGCCGCACCGATGCGCCAATCACCCCGCGGCAGATGCGACACCGCCGTCATCAGCGGCGCGCTGAACAGCGGTGCGACGACGGCCATGAGACTGTTGATGCCACTGACCGCCCCCATGGTCTTGCCCTGACTCTTCTCGTCCGCGGAGCGGGAGATGATGCTCTGAAAGACCGGAGCAACCGTGGCACCCAGCAGATTCGCGAGGATCACCGCGAACATCATCCAGCCTTGGGTGGCGAGACCAAACAGGGTGTAGGCCAACGTCGAGGAAGCCAGCCCGAGCACGGCAAGCCGCCATGCACTGAATCGCGCCAGCAACCGGCTGAGCAGCACACCCTGCACCAGCGCACCGGTCACGCCCACTGCCGCCATCGAGTAACCGTTCTGCAACGGTCCCCAGCCAAACTTGAAGGTGGTGTAGAGCACCCAGGAGGTGTACATCACGAACTGCGCCAGAGCGCATAGCGCCAGCACGGTTGCCAATCGCCCGACACCCTTGAGTTCCGACAGTCGCCGCAGCGCGCTGAACGTGTTAGCCGTGCGCCAACTGAAGGCATGCCGACGTTCCACCGGCAATGACTCGGGCAGCACAAAGAAGCCATAAGCGAGATTCAGCAGGGCCAAACTACCGGCTACCAGGAATGGCAGGCGCAAATTGATGGCACCGAGCAGCCCGCCCAGGACGGGCCCGAGGATGAAGCCGATGCCAAACATCGCACCCAGCAGGCCGAAACGTCCTGCCCGCTGCTCCGGCGGCGTGATGTCGGCCACATAGGCATTGGCCACTGTCAGATTAGCCTGCATCGCACCACCGACGAGGCGGATGACGATGAGCACAGGCATCGAGCTGACCAATGCCGTGCTCAGGAAGGAAATCGCCAGGCCAGAGAAACCGATCAGCAGCACCGGGCGGCGCCCATACGCATCAGAGAGCGCGCCGAGCATGGGCGCGCTAACGAAGTTCGCGATGCTGAAGGCAAACGTGGTGACGCCGAACCAGAACGCCTGATCGGCCTGGGAATGGGTCAGTTCGCCGACCAACGCAGGCAACACCGGAATGATCAGCCCGATGGCGATCATGTCGATCAGTGCAGTCAGCATGATGAACGGCATCGCCGCGGCGCGCTCGCGGCGTCGATCGGATGGCACGGCATCGTTGGACATGCGCGCACGTTAACCGAATACGAAGCCGATCATTGACCCGGAGTTGTCCGTCGCCGACGATCACGCCATAAGAAGTGTCAACGCGTCCCCGCCGCGCCGCATCGACTGCATCATTGTCTTCCAGCTGCTCAGCGATGACCGGGATGTTCAGGGAGCGATCGCGATGCCATCTTCGCCCTTGATTCTGATCTGCACTTCCATGCTGCACTCTGCGTCGGCAGAACTTCCACACCGATCGTCAACAAAGCATCGTGTCCGTTGAACTGCACACGCCAGGAGCTGACTACCAGGCGCACGGGCTGTCTCTGCTGCCCAATTAGATCCACCTCATAGCGATCATGGACCACCGCTTCAGCCTGCCACGCCGGCAATTTGCAATTTGCGGATATGTGAACTGGCTCGGGTGAATTTCGCGCTTGGCAGCCCGGGCAAAAACCCTTAACTTTCGACTCCCGCGCGTCTCCCGGATTAGGTTAACTCGCCATGTCATCCGCTTTGGAACAGATGGTCGGCCAGCAGATCCGCACCTGCGAGGTGCTGGATCCGGCCACACTCGCCACCCTGCGCAGCGTCCCGCGCGAGCGCTTCGTGCCCGGTCCCTGGCGGCACTTCAGTCACGCCGAATTCGCCATACCCCTAGCCCATGGCAAGCGCATGCTCACGCCGATGCTGGTCGGACGCTTGCTGCAGGCCGTGGCCGTGCAGGAGGGTGCGCAGGTGCTGGAGATCGGCACCGGCAGCGGCTATGTCTCCGCCTGCCTGGCCCGTCTGGGGGGCCGCGTGAGATCACTGGAACTGCACGAAGATATCGCCGCGCAGGCGCGCCTGAACCTGGCCGCCGCAGGAGTGCACGGAGTGAGCGTGGAGACTGCCGACGGCACACGGCTGGACGAGACTGACCGCTACGATTGCGTGGTTCTGACGGCTGCAGTGCCCGCAATCGATGAGCGCTACCTGCGCGCACTGAAGAGCGGCGGCCGTCTGTTCGTGATCCATGCCGCAGGCGGCGCGAGCGCTCCCATGGACGCATCGCGCATAGGGCGCACGGATTCGGGTTTCGACACACAGCTCCTATTCCAGACTTCGCTGGAACTGCTGGAGCACACCGCCGTGCCTGCCACCTTCCGATTCTGATCCCCGAGGCTCACCATGACGCAGATCACTCAGGTATCCGCCCGCGAACTGGCGGATATGCTGTCCGGACCACAGCCACCCTGTGTGCTCGACGTACGCGAAGACTGGGAACGGGCTCTGGCGAGCGTCCCCGGCAGCCTCCATATTCCGCTGCAGCAAATTCCGCTACGCTTGAAGGAACTTGACGTATCAAAGACCATCATCGCGATGTGCAAAGCCGGTGGGCGCAGCCAGATGGCCGCGGAATACCTGCGTGCACATGGCTGCCAGCACATTGGCAACCTTTCAGGCGGAATTGACGCCTGGGCACGCGAAGTTGATCCGCAAATGACTACCTATTGAACGGAACAGGGCACAGCATGAAACAGAAATTGATTCTGGCGATCGCCATCGCGGCTGGGACTTCAGTCGGCGCATTGGCCTCGGCGGAGGATCTGGCAGCGGTTTACAACACCTCGCTGACCAGCGATGCCACGTTGCGTCAGGCCGAGGCAGTGCACATGGCCTCGCGCGAAACCAAGACGCAGGCCATGCTGAACATGCTTCCGCTCAACGCCAGTGCCAACAAGAGTTGGACCGGTGTGGGTGTCGGCGGCAGCAACAGCACGACCAACACCAATCCGACCACGGCCACACTCGGCCTGTCGGTGAACCTGTTCTCCTGGAACAGCTGGATCAATCTCAAGTCAGCCGATGCCTCCACGGCACAGGCGGAAGCCAACTACCAGGTTGCGCTACAGTCGCTGGTGTCGCGCGTGACGACGCGCTACTTCGCAGTGCTGAGTGCGCAGGATCAGCTGGCCGCATTGAAGGTCGCGCTGGAATCCGCCTCACGGCAGCTGGAGCAGTCCGAGCGTCGCTTTGAAGTGGGCCTGATCGCCAACACCGACGTGGAAATCGCGCGCGCCGCGCGTGACAGCGCCTCGGCCGCGGTGATCGCCAGCCAGCGCAGCGTGGAAGCCGCTCAGGAACAGCTGCGCATCATCACCGGCATGAAGTACGCGAGCCTGGCCATGCCCCGCGCGGACATGCCGCTGCTGTCCCCAGAGCCTGCCAGCGAAGACGCCTGGGTGGCCACGGCGCTGTCCCAGAACTCGACTCTGGTGGCAGCACGGCTTGCGGCCGACATTGCCGAGGACCAGTACTTGGCTGCCTTCGGCGGACATCTGCCCAATGTCACGGTCAGTGCCAACCGCAACTGGGCATTGAACGGCACAAGCACCAGCAGCAGCCAGCCCAATCAGAACACCAAGGACATCACTTGGTCGGCCGGCGTCTCAATGCCTCTGTTCTCGGCCGGCCTGACCCAGTCTAAGGTGCGTGCCGCCCGCTACAACTGGGATGCCGCCAAGTCGGCGTATGACAACGTGTCGCGCCAGATCGAGCAGCAGACACGCGATGCGTATCAGGGCGTCATCAGTCAGATCGCTCAGGTCCGCGCGCTGCAGCAGGCGGTGGCCTCCAACCGCATTTCGCTGTCGGCCACCGAGGCCGGCTATGAAGTCGGCACCAAGACGGCACTGGATGTGCTGACCTCGCGCCAGCAGTACGTGCAGGCACTGACCAGCTTTGCGCTCGCAAAGTACGGCTACCTGAACAACATCGTCGCGTTGCGGCTGGCCTCAGGTTCGCTGGATGCGGAAACCATCAAGCTGATCAACGGCTGGCTGACGACACCGACCGCCGGCGCCGGGACGCCCTGACGGCGCTCGCAGGGATCACCGACTGAGCGCCATCGCCCAGTCGGTGATCAGGTTCAGACTGCCGCGATTGGCCTGCAACACGGTGCCTCCGGCAGCAATCAGCCGGGCACGATCTGCCTGACTGGCCAACAAGTGGGCGACCTGCCCCGCCAGCGCCTCAGCATCCTCCGCCACGGCCAGCGCTCCGGCGTCGCGCAGCGACGCGAACACCTCGGGCGCAGCGGTGTGCAACGGCCCGGTGACGGTGGCCACGCCCAGCATCACCGGCTCGAGCAGGTTGTGCCCGCCAACCGGCACCAGACTGCCGCCGACATAGGCCAGGTCCGCAGCAGCGTAGAAGTCGGCCAGCTCACCCATGGTGTCGAGCAGCAGCACCTCGCAGGCCGGATCAGGTGACACACCCGCGCTACGACGTACAAATTGCCAGCCGTCGGTGCGCAGCCGCGCTGCCGATTCATCAAAGCGCTGCGGGTGTCTCGGCGCCAGAACCAATAGCGCAGGGCGTTGACGACACAGTCGGCGATGAGCCTCGAGTACCGCGTCTTCTTCGACTGGATGGGTGCTGCCCGCCACCCACACAGGCCGCTCGCTCCCCAGTGCCTCACGCAATCCGCTCGCACCTGCAAGCGTGCGAGCCGGGATTTCAACGTCAAATTTGAGATTTCCAAGCACGCGCACTGCCGGGCCTGGGACGCCAAGGCTGCGATAGCGGTCGGCATCCGCAGACGTCTGGGCAGCGACATGAAGATTGGCGAGTGCCGGTGCACCCAGCAGACCGGGCCAGCGCGCGAGTCGCGCCGCGGTGCGCGCCGACAGTCGGGCACTGGCCACCAGCACGGGGATCTGCGCACGCGCGCAGGCATGCAGCAGATTCGGCCACAGCTCCGTCTCCATGACGATCAACAGATGGGGTCGAGCCGCACGCAGCACTCGCAACACGCCGCCGGTGAAGTCGAGCGGCGCATAGCGCACCATCGCGATGGTGCCGCACAGCTGTTGCGCACGCCGGCGGCCAGTGGGTGT
>CAYFPW010000045.1:0-9830 GCA_964345055.1 uncultured Steroidobacteraceae bacterium
GCTCCGTGGACGGCGATGCGCCGGCTGCGATGCGTTACACCGAAGTGCGGATGGCACGCATTGCCGGTGAGCTGCTGCTGGACATCGACAAGGAAACCGTCGATTTCGTCCCCAACTATGACGAATCCGAGCAGGAACCCGCTGTTCTGCCGGCGCGCATTCCCAACCTGCTGGTTAATGGGTCATCGGGAATCGCGGTCGGTATGGCGACCAATATTCCGCCGCACAATCTGACTGAGATTTGCAATGCTGCGCTGGAGCTGCTGGATAACCCGGACCTGACGCTGGCTGCCCTCATGCAGCATGTGCCTGGCCCGGATTTCCCAACCGCAGGCATTATTAATGGTGCGCAGGAAATCGCCACGGCCTATCAGACTGGTCGTGGCCGACTCTCGATCCGCGCACGCGCCAGCATCGAGGAAATTGATGCGCGCACCGGCCGTCAGGCCATTGTCGTCACCGAGCTGCCTTATCAGGTGAACAAGGCGCGGTTGCTCGAGCGTATCGCCGATTTGGTGCGCAACAAAGAAATTGACGGAATTTCTGAGCTGCGCGACGAGTCCGACAAGGACGGCATGCGCATGGTCATCGAGCTCAAGCGCGGCGAAGTCGCCGATGTCGTGCTCAACAATCTCTACGCGCAGACGCCGATGGAAACGGTATTCGGCATCAACATGGTGGCGCTGCAGGATGGGCAACCGAAGCTCATGGGCCTGCGCGAACTGCTGGACGTTTTCCTGCGTCACCGTCGCGAGGTGGTCACGCGGCGAAGCATCCATGATCTGCGCAAGGCGCGTGAGCGTGCCCATGTGCTGGAAGGTCTGGCCGTGGCACTGGCCAACATCGACGAGATGATTGCGCTCATCAAGGCCTCGTCGGCTCCACCCGAGGCGAAGGCTGCAATGGTGTCGCGGCGCTGGAAGGGCGGCGCGGTGCCGGAGATGCTGTCGCGCGCGGGCGGCGTCAATACGCGGCCCGATGGGCTGCCGCCGGGTTTCGGTCTGGACGCAGACGGCTACCAGCTTAGCGAAACGCAGGCGCAGGCTATCCTCGACATGCGTCTGCATAGGCTGACGGGTCTCGAACAGGACAAGATCCTCGGCGAGTACGGCGAACTGCTGGGCTTGGTCGTCGACTTGACCGAGATACTCGCTAATCCGGAGCGCCTCAAGGCCGTCGTGCGTCAGGAGTTGATCGAAGTCCGTGACCAGTACGGCGATGCCCGCCGCACCGAGATCAGCCGCGACCATTTGAATCTGTCCACTGAAGATCTGATCGAGCCGCAGGACGTGGTGGTGACGCTCTCGCATGCCGGCTATGCCAAGTCGCAGCCGGTGTCTGATTATCAGGCGCAGCGGCGCGGTGGTCGGGGTAAGAGTGCCGCCAGTGTCAAAGACGAGGACTTCATCGAGAAGTTCATCGTTGCCCACACTCATGACACGCTGCTGTGCTTCTCGAACCGTGGCAAGGTCTATTGGATGCGCGCCTTCGAACTGCCGCAGGCGGGGCGTGGTTCGCGCGGCAAACCCATCGTCAACCTCCTGCCGCTGGAGGAGGGCGAGAAGATCAACGCCATCCTGCCGATCAAGCAGTTTGATGATCAGCGTCAGGTCTTCATGGTCACCAGCCTCGGCACGGTGAAAAAGACTGCTCTTTCGGCGTTCTCGCGGCCGCGCGCCAGTGGCATCATCGCCGTCGATCTGAGGGATGATGATCGTCTGGTCAGTGTGGCTTTGACCAACGGCAGCAACGAAGTGATGCTCTTCAGCAGTCAAGGCAAGGCAATTCGCTTCCATGAAGAAGAGGTGCGTGCCATGGGTCGCGACGCGGCGGGCGTACGTGGCATTCGGCTGACTGATGAGGCACGGGTGATTGCGCTGATCGTGCTGGGCGAGGGGCATGTCCTAACTGCCTCTGAAAATGGCTACGGCAAGCTCACGCCGCTCGATGAGTTCCCGGTGCACAGCCGCGGCGGCCAAGGCGTCATAGCTCTGCAGACCACCGAACGAAACGGCGCCACGGTGGCGGCGCTGCAGGTGCAGCCCACCGATGAGCTGATGCTGATCAGCTCCGGTGGCACCCTGGTGCGTACGCGGGTCGGCGATATCTCGGTCGTTGGGCGTAACACGCAGGGCGTGCGCCTGATCCGCCTCGACGAGGGCGACAGACTCAGTGGTGTGGAACGCGTCGAGGCACTGGCCCTCGATGAGTCGGCTGACACCACAGAGGACGCACCATTAGTGGGTGATCCGGGCGAGTCCACGGACTCTGCTCCCGCGCCCTGACGGTGCCGGTGTCGCTCCTCAACTTGCGTTTTTGAATTCACACTAAAGGCATAGGAAATCCGTGCGCGTATTCAATTTTTCAGCTGGACCGGCGGCATTGCCGCTGGAGGTGCTCGAGCAGGTTCGTGATGAAATGACGGACTGGCACGGCGGTGGCATGTCGGTGATGGAGGTCAGTCACCGCGGTAAGGCTTTTGTGGCCTGTGCCCAGGAAGCCGAGTCCGATCTGCGCGAGCTGCTGGCTGTGCCATCCGGCTACAAGCTGCTCTTCCTGCAAGGTGGTGCGACCGCGCAGTTCGCCGGCGTGCCCATGAACATTGCGCAGCCGGATGCTACGGCCGATTACATCAATACTGGCGCATGGTCCAAAAAAGCTATTGTCGAAGCGAAGCGTTACTGCAAGGTGAACGTAGTCGCTGATATGGCCTCTGGAAATTACACCGCCGCACCACCGCAGTCGCAGTTGCAACTCACTCCAGGTGCAGCGTACCTGCACTACACGGCCAACGAGACAATCGGTGGCGTGGAGTTTCCATACGTACCGAGCAGTGCAGCGCCTCTGGTTGCCGACATGTCTTCCAACATTCTTTCGCGACCGCTCGACGTCAGCCGATTCGGAGTGATCTACGCCGGCGCGCAGAAGAATATCGGTCCATCCGGTCTGTGCATTGTCATCGTGCGTGAGGACCTGCTGGGCAAGGCGCAGCCTTTCACGCCGACGGTACTTGACTACAAGGTAATGGCGGCAGATGGCTCGATGAATAACACGCCGCCGACTTTCAGCTGGTATGTGGCAGGTCTCGTGTTCAAGTGGCTCAAGCGCCAGGGCGGACTGGCTGCCATAGAGCGCAATAACAGGGCCAAGGCTGAGTTGCTGTACTCCGCCATCGACGGCTCCGGCGGTTTCTACAGGAACCCCGTTGCGCCTGAATGCCGCTCCTGGATGAATGTGCCGTTTATCTTGCCGAACGAAGATTTGAACAAGCCTTTCCTGGCCGAGGCTGCCAAGGCGGGTCTGGTCAATCTCGAGGGTCATCGCTCGGTCGGTGGCATGCGTGCCAGCATTTACAACGCCATGCCCCTCGCAGGGGTTCAGGCGCTGGTCGGTTTCATGCGCGATTTCGCGCAGCGCAACGGGTGAGCGGAAAGATCATGAGCTTTCGTATTCTCACATTGAACAATATCAGCCTGCGTGGACTCGAGCGCCTGCCGCGCGAGCGCTACGAGGTGGCCTCCGAGATCGGACACCCGCACGGGGTGTTGCTGCGATCGGCTGATATGCACAAGTGGCCGGTGCCTGATTCGCTGCTGGCGGTGGGGCGTGCCGGCGCGGGTACCAACAACGTTCCGGTTGCGGCCATGAGTGCCCGCGGGATTCCGGTGTTCAATGCGCCCGGCGCCAACGCTAACGCCGTGAAGGAACTCGTGCTGGCCAGCCTCTGGCTGTCGGCGCGCAACATCTGCCAGGGCTGGGAGTTTGCCCGCGCACTGGTGGGCGATGACAAGGCGCTGGATGTGGCTGTGGAGGCCGGCAAGAAGAATTTTGTCGGTTTCGAATTGCCCGGCCGCACGCTGGGCGTCATCGGCTTAGGCGCCATTGGTGTCGAGGTGGCCAATAGCGCCATCGCCCTTGGCATGAAGGTGCTCGGTTACGACCCGCAGATCACTGTGCAGCGCGCCTGGCAGCTATCCTCGTCGGTTGAACAGGCGTTGTCGCTGGATGATCTGTTCGCGCGCAGCGACATGATCACACTGCACGTGCCGCTGAATGACCAGACCCGCGGACTGGTGAATACGGCACGCCTCAAGCTTATGCCCAAGGGCGCCACGATACTGAATTTTGCTCGCGGTCCCATCGTCAATGAGGCCGATATCGTTGGCGCTCTGGACGCGAAGGCGCTGAATGCCTACATCTGCGATTTTCCGACCAATGCGGTAAAGGGGCATCCGCGTGTTATTGCGTTACCACACCTGGGTGCCTCAACGCTTGAGGCGGAAGAAAACTGCGCTGTGATGGTTGCTGAACAGCTGCGCGACTTCCTCGAAAATGGCAACGTGCGCAATGCCGTGAATTTTCCGGAGGCGGTGCTACCGCGCGTTTCAGGAACGACGCGTATTGCCGTCGCGAACAGCAACGTGCCCAACATGGTCGGACAGATTTCCACCTGTCTCGCCGGTGCGGGCATCAACATCGCGGACCTGCTGAACAAGTCGCGCGGTGAATTCGCCTATACGCTGATCGATGCGGATGGTCCCGTTGACGACGTGCTGATCGGGCGTATTCGCGAGATCAAGGGTGTGCTGTCCGCGCGCATCCTGGCTGGCGTTCCGGCCTGATTCACTGGACAGTCACTCGACTGGGGGTCGCATGGCGCAGAAGAAAGTGAAGCGGAAGGCGGCTGGCAGCCTTGAAACGATTCGGGCGCGCATCGACGCGCTTGACGCGCGACTCCATGCCCTCATCAATGAGCGGGCGGGTCTGGCGCGAGCTGTTGGCGCCTCAAAGCACGCTGCCGGCCCGGCGACCGACTTCTATCGTCCGGAACGCGAGGCTCAGGTGCTGCGCGCCGCCGTGGAGCGCAACCAGCGCGACAGGGGTCCGCTCACCGATGCGGAAATTACCCGCCTTTTCCGCGAGATCATGTCGGCCTGCCTTGCACAGGAGAAGCCGCTGAAAGTGGCGTATCTGGGTCCGGAAGGCACCTATACCCAGGCTGCGGTGATGAAGCATTTCGGGCATTCGGTGCGCGCTTTGGCGCTGCCATCAGTCACGGAAGTGTTTCAGGACGTGGCTGCCGGCAGCGCTGATTTCGGTGTCGTCGCCGTGGAGAACTCCACCGAGGGCACGGTCACCAATACCCTGGATAATTTTCTCGGCAGTCCGCTGCACATCTGCGGCGAGGTCGAGCTGCGTATCCATCACTGCCTGATGGGCAGGATGAAACAGGCGCGCAAGGTGCTGCGTGTCTGTGCGCATGCGCAGGCGCTGGCACAGTGTCGCGGCTGGCTGGACGAACATCTCCCGCATGCCGAGCGGGTGGCCACAGCCAGTAATGCCGAGGGTGCGCGTCGTGCGCGCGATGAATCTGGCACTGCGGCCATTGCCGGCGAGACTGCCGCCGAAATTTACGGCCTCAATCTTATCGCTCAAGGTATCGAGGATCGGCCGGATAACACCACGCGTTTCCTTGTGATCGGCCGCAAGCTTCTCAAGCCAAGCGGCATGGACAAGACCACATTGCTCGTGGCGGCGCCGCACGGAGAGTCTGCGGGTGCGTTGTATCGGCTGCTCGAGCCGCTGGCGCGCAATGGCATCAGCATGACGCGCATTGAGTCGAGACCGTCTGGGCGGGGCAAGTGGCAATATGTGTTCTTCCTCGATATCGACGGGCATGCCGACGATCCTCCTGTGGCGCGCGCGCTGAAGTCGCTGCGCGAACGCAGCTCGATGTTTCGGCTGCTGGGTTCGTATCCGCGCTCCGTGCTCTGAGTGCCAATGACGCTGAAAGGTCCGGCGCGTCTGGTGGTTCCGGCAGTGCGAGCGCTCTCGCCGTATGTTCCGGGTAAACCGGTCAGTGAGCTGGAGCGCGAGTACGGCCTGACCGACATCGTCAAGCTCGCGTCGAACGAAAATCCCTGGCGGGCCAGCGAGGCTGCGCTGGCAGCGATGCACGCGGCGTTGGAAGACATCTGGCTATACCCGGACGGTAGTTCCTTTGAATTGCGCAGTGAGCTTTCGCGCTTTCTCGGTCTGCCGAATGATTGCATCACCATCGGCAATGGCTCGAACGATCTGCTGATGCTGCTGGCTGAGGCAACGCTCACGCCGGCGCACAATGCCGTCTATTCCCAGCACGGCTTTGCGATCTATCCGCTCGTTATCAAGGCCACCGGTGCCGAGGCACGTGAGGCCCCCGCGTTGCCTGCCAACAGCGCGATGCCCTTCGGACATGATCTGGATGCCATGGCGACATTGATCGACAGATCGACGCGTCTGGTCTTCATCGCCAATCCGAATAACCCCACCGGCACATGGGTCGATAACGCAGCGCTGGAGCGTTTCATCTCGCGGACCGGGCCGGACACGCTGGTCGTGCTCGACGAGGCTTACTTCGAATATGCCCAAGGGTTTGGGGTCGCCGACGGCGTGCGCTGGCTGGCGAAGTATCCGAATCTGGTCGTAGTGCGGACCTTCTCCAAGGCGTGGGGTCTGGCCGGCGCGCGCGTCGGCTACGCGCTGTCACATCCTGAGGTGGCCGATGCGCTCAACCGCTTGCGCCCGGCATTCAATGTCAACGTGATCGGGCAGGTGGGCGCACTCGCATCGCTGCGTGATCCGTCGCATATGCAAGCTGGCATTGCGCAATCGCTGATCGAATTGCGCTTCCTTCAGGAACAGCTCGATGCCCGTAAGCTTGCGACCGTACCCTCGGCAGCCAACTTTTTGCTGGTCCGTGTCGGGGCGCATGCGGCCAAGGTTTATGAAGCATTGCTCCGAGGCGGCGTGATCGTGCGTCCGGTCAGCGGTTATGGGCTTCCCGAGTACCTGCGTGTCAGTGTGGGGCTGCGGGCGCAGAACATGAAATTTCTGGAAACGCTGGATTCTCTGCGAGGTAGTTTGTGGTGAGTGGTGGTCCACGTTTCCGGGTGACTCCGGGTGCGAGTTTGCGGGGTGAGTTGCGGGTTCCGGGAGATAAATCGATCTCGCATCGTGCGCTGATGTTCGGCGGCATGGCAGAGGGCATCACTGAGATCGAAGGCTTTCTGGATGGTGAAGACTGTCTGGCAACACTGAAGGCGCTACAGGCGCTGGGTGTACGCATCGAGAGGCCCGGTGCGCAGCGCGTCCGTGTCTATGGAGCCGGTGGGCACTTCAATGCACCCGTCGCGCCGCTGGACATGGGCAACGCGGGGACGGCGATGCGCCTGTTCATGGGGCTGCTCTGCGGTCAGTCGTTCAAGACCGTGCTGGTGGGCGACCCATCGCTGTCGCGGCGGCCGATGGAGCGGGTTGCCCGTCCGCTTCGCCTCATGGGCGCTCGCATCGATACGACTGAAGGACTGCCTCCGGTCACGCTCCATGGCGGCACGTCTCTGCAGGGCATCGATTACCCTCTGCCGGTGGCCAGTGCCCAGTTGAAGTCTGCGCTGCTATTGGCTGGGCTCCATGCCGAAGGCACCACGCGCATCACCGAGCCAGCCATCACTCGTGATCACACCGAGCGTATGTTGCGCGCCTTCGGGGTCAATGTGAGACAGGAGGGGCTGACGGTCAGTGTGAACGGAGGGCAGAGGCTGCGCGCCGTGCCCGTGGCCGTGCCCGGAGATTTTTCCTCGGCAGCTTTTTTCCTGGTAGCGGGCTGCCTGGCTGCCGACGACGGCCTGTTATTGCGAAACGTTGGTATGAATCCCACACGAACGGGTCTAATCCAAATGCTGCAGGCCATGGGTGGTCAGATCGAGATTCGATCCGGCGATCCGGATGCCGCTGAGCCAGTGGCCGACCTGTTTGTCCGCCGCTCCCAGCTGCGCGGTATCCGTGTACCCGAAGAGCTGGTCAGTCTGGCCATCGATGAGTTTCCCGTGTTCTTCATCGCTGCCGCAGCGGCCGAGGGCACAACGACGGTTACTGGCGCGGCCGAGTTGCGCGTGAAGGAAAGCGATCGTCTCGCAGTGATGGCCGAGGGGCTGGCCAGTCTCGGTGTGCGCCATGAGTTGCACGCCGACGGCATCGTCATTCACGGTGGCCCGATCAGCGGCGGACGTATCGACAGTCATGGCGACCATCGCATTGCCATGGCCTTTGCCGTGTGCAGCCTGGCAGCCGGCGGCACCATCGAGATCGATGACGTGGCGAATGTTGCCACCTCATTTCCCGGTTTCGCGACGCTGGCTCAGAGCATTGGGCTGCCGGTCGAATCCCTGCCATGAGCGTGCCCGTCGTCACCATCGACGGCCCCAGCGGCGCTGGCAAGGGCACGGTGGCTCGCCTACTGGCCGATCGCCTGGGCTGGCATCTGCTGGACAGCGGCGCCCTCTATCGTCTCGTAGCCCTAGCCGGGGAGCGCTCCGGTCTAGATCCGGAAGACGTGGCGGGCCACGCGCGGCTGGCCGCTGCGCTGGATGTTCGTTTTGCCACCCAGGCTGACGGAAGCGAGCGCATCGAGTTGCAGGGTCAGGACGTGGCGCTGGCCATCCGGACCGAGACGGCCGGAGCAGGGGCCTCCCGGGTCGCCCGCTGGCCGGAGGTCCGTCAGGCGCTGCTGGAGCGCCAGCGCGGCTTTGTCGAGCCTCCCGGATTGGTGGCCGATGGGCGTGACATGGGCACCGCGATATTCCCCGACGCGCCGCTCAAGATCTTCCTGACCGCAAGCGCCGAAGAGCGGGCGATCAGGCGCCATAAGCAGTTGAAAGAGAAGGGGGTCGCTGTTAACCTTGCCGACCTTTCGCGCGAGATAGAAGCGCGCGACCGGCAGGATTCGACGCGGTCCGTATCCCCGCTCAAGCCCGCCAGCGACGCGCTGCAGATCGACTCTTCGGCGCGCAGTCCGCTGGAGGTCGTCGCGGTGATCTGGCAACACGGCGCGGCGCGTGGGCTCTGGCCCAACGCCTGAAGTGGCGGGGCGCGGTATCCAGACGGAACGTTTTTTTGAAGGTGGAATCCGCCCGGATGGCGGATTCCGTGTGGCAGGTATCCCCGGTGGCAAAGGATTGCACTCGGGACTTAAAAACTGGCCCCAGCGGGCCGCGAGAGAACATGAGCGAGAGTTTCAGCGAACTGTTTGAGAACAGCCTGGCGAATCAGAAGATCCGTCCGGGCACCATCCTGACCGGCCTGGTCGTCGACGTGACCGATGACGTGGTCATCGTCAATGTCGGACTCAAGTCCGAGGCCGTCATCCCTATCGAGCAGTTCAAGAACGAGCAGGGCCAGGTTGAAGTCGTCGCCGGTGAACACATCGAAGTGGCGCTCGACGCGGTCGAGGACGGCAGCGGTGAGACGCGCCTGTCCCGTGAAAAGGCCAAGCGCGCACGGACCTGGACGCGCCTTGAGAAGGCTTTCGCAGACTCCGAAATCGTCACGGGTCTGATCTCCGGTCGCGTGAAGGGTGGCTTCACGGTCGAGATCGATCATGTGCGCGCCTTCCTGCCCGGTTCTCTGGTGGATGTGCGCCCGGTACGCGACACCGCCTACCTCGAAGGCAAGACGCTCGAGTTCAAGGTCATCAAGCTGGACCAGAAGCGCAACAACGTCGTTGTCTCACGCCGTGCGGTGGTGGAGCAGGAGTTCTCCGCCGAGCGCAGTGCGCTGATGGACAACCTGCAGGAAGGCGCAGTCGTCACCGGCACGGTCAAGAACCTGACCGACTACGGTGCGTTCGTCGACCTCGGCGGAATCGATGGACTGCTGCACATCACGGATATGGCGTGGAAGCGCGTCAAGCATCCGTCGGAAGTGGTGCACGTGGGTCAGGAAGTCCAGGTTCGCATCCTCAAGTTCGACCGTGAGCGTTCGCGTGTCTCGCTCGGCCTCAAGCAGCTGGG
>CAYFPW010000046.1:0-9717 GCA_964345055.1 uncultured Steroidobacteraceae bacterium
CATGCCGTCAAGCTGGATATGCCGCCCCCGCCGGCCAATCCGCCGCCGCCCCCGCCGGTCAAGCCGGAAATCATCGATCTCGAGGTCGATTTCGATGGTACCGTGGCCTGGAACGGACATGTGATGACTCTGCCGGAGCTCGAACGCACGTTCCGTCCAGAGGCAGCCAAGGATCCGCAGCCTGAGATTCACTTCCGTCCCGATCGTCGGGCTCGCTACGAAGTGGTCGCTAAGGTGCTCGCGATCGCTCAGCGCAATCACATGACCAAGATTGGCTTCGTCAATACCGCCGAGTTCGCGAACGACTGAGTCCTCTCGTTACTGGGGCCCCGGATGCTGACCGCTCCGGGTGTGGCTACCAGTAGCCGTCTGATGTTTTACTCGCCATTGTTCTGGCTGGAGTCGTCAATGCTTACATCATCGAAGACCGTGGGTGCACTGCTGGTCGTTGCCTTGTCGCTGTCCGCCGGGCTGGTGCAGGCGGCCGAGGAGAAGGTCAGCCGCGCGATGGAAAAGCCGCTTAAGGCCTGCAACGACTCGTACGAAGCCAAGAAGTTCGATGACGCCATTGCAAAGTGCAAGGAGGCTCAGGCTCTCCCGGGGCGCAGCGAGTACGACAACTTCATCATCAACCAGATCCTTGCTGTCAGCTACGCTCAGACCAAGCGGTTTGCCGATGCTTATCCTCTGCTGAAGGAGGTGGTTGCTTCGCCGCACGTGAATCCGAAGGCGAAGGACGCATTCACGGCAACGCTTGGGCAAATTGCCTATCAGCTCAAGGATTACAACGGTGCGATCGAGTGGACCCAGAAGGCCATTGCTGCGGGCCAGGACACGGCCGAAGCTCGCAACATGATCGCTGCCGCGTACTACGGGCAGAGCAAGTTTAAGGAATGTGTCTCAGCGACTCAGGAGGTTATTGGTCGTGCCGAACGTGGCGGCCAACGTCCGACCGAGAACTCGCTCCGCATGCTGTACGAGTGCCAGGGCAAGAGCAATGATGACTCCGGGCAGGGCCACACCATCGAAAAATTGGTGAGCTACTACCCGAAGCCTGACTACTGGCTCAATGCCATGATCACGCTGATCAAGTCGGCCCACAACAACGAGCGGCTGCTCCTGCAGGTGTATCGACTCCAGAGTGAAGTAGGTACTCTGAAGCGCAGCGACCAATTCTCTGAGATGGCGCAGCTCGCCGTCGAACAGGGCTATCCTGGGGAAGCTGTCAACACGCTGCAGCAGGGCTTGGGGAAGGGCGTCTGGGCGGATGCTCGTGAGAAGGCCAAGAGTGAGCGCCTGCTGGAGGCCTCCAAGAAAGCTTTGGCTCAGGAGAAAGACGGCATCGCCAAGGCTGAGGCTGAGGCACAGCGCACCGGCGATGGCGACCTCCTAGTGGGTGTCGGCTCCAGCTATCTCTTCAATCTCGGCAATGCTGAAAAGGCAGCCGTTTTGATTCAGCAAGGCATCGGCAAGGGGCTCAAGAAGATTCCTGCGCAGGATGCTTACATCACGCTAGGGCTGGCCCAGGCGAAGAACAAGAATGCTGCAGAGGCCAACCGCGCCTTCGGTAAGGTTGCCAAAGACGATAACTACGAGCGTCTCGCGAAGCTCTGGTCGCTGCGTACGAAGTAAGCCCTCAGAAGGCGTCATCCGTCACTCAGCAGGGCGGCGGGCTATAATGCCCGCCCTCGGCCTACATCGGCCATTACGGTGCCCTACAAATGATTGAGCCGTTAGGAACCGGCACGGTTGCCGTCATCCGTGCCAAGCTGCACGACATTCGCGTGACCGATGCGGATCTGGACTATCAGGGCTCGATCACGCTTGATCCTGACCATTGCGATGCGGTTGGCATCATGCCGCTGGAGTTTGTTGAGGTCTGGAACAAGAACTCGGGCGCGCGTATCACAACCTATGTGATCTACGGCAAGCGTGGCTCGCGCTGCTGCGTTCTCAATGGGGCCGCCGCGCGGACCTGTCAGCCCGGCGACCCGGTCATTATCGTGGCCCGCGCCACCATTCAGCCCGAGCAACTGGAGAAGATGCGGCCCCGAGTGGCGCTCTTCAATGCTGGCAATGAAGTTCAGAAGCTGCTCGAATATCGTGTCGGCCGTGATGCTCGCGGTCGGTCAACTTTCAGGATCGCAACGTTGCGTAAACGTCGGGCAACGGGCCGACGCTGACACCGGGAGAATTCGATGACCATCAAGATCGGCGACACATTGCCTGCGGGCAAGTTCAAGACCATGGGCGAGGCTGGACCGCAGGAGATCACCACATCGCAGCTGTTCGACGGCAAGCGGGTGCTGTTGTTCTCCGTGCCGGGTGCATTCACTCCGACCTGCAATGCTAAGCATCTGCCAGGCTATATCGCTCAGGCGGAAGAGCTGAAGAAGCACGGTATCGATACTATCGCCTGTGTGGCCGTTAATGACGTGTTCGTGATGGGCGCCTGGGGCAAGTCTGCCGGGGCAGATGGCAAGGTCCTGATGCTGGCCGATGGCAGCGGTGACTATGCCCGTGCTCTGGGACTCGAGCTGGACCTCACCGCCGCCGGAATGGGCGTTCGTGGCAAGCGCTTCGCGCTGGTGGCAAAAAACGGGGTGGTCGAGCAACTGAATGTCGAGGCACCCGGTGAGTTCAAGGTGTCAGCGGCTGATGCGATGCTCTGCCAGCTCTGACAACGGTTGAAGACGCGTGCGCCGGCAGTGCGCCGGCGGCACGCGGCAGGTATGCTTGAAAGATGAGTCAAGATACCATTCGCCCCAGCGAGGGCCTGAAGAACGTCCGCTATGAGATTCGCGGTACCCTCGCTCGCCGTGCACACGAGTTGCAGCGCCAGGGCTACGAGATCATCTCCCTGAATATTGGTAATCCCGGGCTTTTTGGCTTCCGGACGCCAGAGTCCATGCGTCTGGCGATGATCGAGAACCTCCCGGACGCAGAGGGCTATTGCCATCAGAAGGGGATTTTCCCGGCGCGCGAAGCGGTGGTGATGCAGCAGCAGTCCCGTGGCGTAACGGGTGTGACAGCCGAGGACGTCTTCATTGGCAATGGTGTCAGTGAACTGATCGACCTGACCCTGAGGGCGCTGCTCAACGAAGGCGATGAGGTGCTGGTGCCCAGCCCGGATTATCCGCTGTGGACGGCGGCAGTGAACCTCAATCGCGGTCGCGCCGTGCACTATCCCTGCAGGCCGGAAAACGGATTCCTGCCCGATCCGGAGGAAGTGCGCTCTTTGATCACTCCGCGCACCCGTGCGCTGGTGGTCATCAATCCGAATAATCCCACCGGTACGGTCCTGCCGCGCTCGGTCCTGGAGCAGTTGGCGCGTATCGCCGAAGAGAATCAGCTTGTCGTCTTCAGTGACGAGATCTACGATCAGATGCTCTACGACGGCGCCGAATTCGTGCCGATGGCAACACTCGTCCGGGACACGCTGTGTGCGACGATGTCCGGACTCTCTAAAGTCTATCGTGCCTGTGGCTACCGGGTGGGCTGGGTCTCATTCGCCGGAAAAATGTCAGGGGCCGCGGATTATCTGTCTGCACTCGAGTTGCTCAGCTCCTTACGACTTTGCAGCAATGTGCCTGCTCAATGGGCAGTGCAAACAGCGCTTGGCGGCTACCAGAGCGTTCGCGAGCTCGTCACTCCTGGAGGCAGGTTATACGAATCACGCGCTGCCATTATCGATGCGGTTGCCAGTAGTGAATTCCTGCGGTTGGCGCCGCCGCAGGGAGCAATGTACGCCTTCATCGGAGTGGATACGAAAAAGCTCCCTGACTTCGATGATCGTCGCTTTGCGCTGGATCTGCTCGAGCAGAAGCACGTTCTGGTTGCCCCGGGCGTCAGTTTCAATGTTCCCTACCGCACCCACTTCAGGGTTACGACGCTGCCGGATGCGCCCACACTGGCTACGGTGTTCGGAAGAATCGACGAGTTGCTGCAGCAGTACGCTCTGAAGCAGTAGGTCAGCGGCTAGAAGGAACCCGCGATGCGGAGATCGTGAAATCCCTGCGGGTCGGAAGGACCCAATTGCTCTAGCGCCTGTTGAATCAGCTCCATGCTACCTGGTGCTGCAGCGGCACTGGCGTTGAGATCGAAGCTTCCCTGCGTATCGATGGTCAGATTTCCCTTCAGGTGGACTGGGCCACCGAGATCCGACAAAGCGCCGCTGATGCGTCCATTGACCCGGGCCGGCTCGTCCAGTCGCCATTCATAGCTACCGAATGTGAGGCGCGGTTGAAGCTGCTGGAGATTGCGCAGCCGAACCAGGCCTGCAACAGATGTGAGAGTGCCAGCGCGGAACTCGAACTTCGGGATCTCGAGCTCAAGCAGGCCGCTCCAGCCCGGCGGCATACCGCTCACAATGGGGCTGGGTAGGGGCAGCTGCGCCACAAGATCGTGCCCCTCGACGCGTAAGTCCCCATTGATCAGCACTTTGGATTTCGCATGTGCAAGCAGGTCTTCCAGCTGGAGCGAGAGGCCCAATCTTGCGTGCAGCAGTTCGCGCGGCAGGAATTCCCAGCTGAAGCCGGGAAGAGCCACTTTTCCAACCCGTAGTTTGGCACATTGACCATGCCACACCGTACCGCCCGGCGATTCACACACAACCGATACGGGCAGATAGTTGGTTACCCAAGAGGCGGGCAGACGTAGCACCACTACCATTAGGAATAGTATCGTGATGCTCAGTACGGTTCGCATCGAGGGCATCAGCGCTCGCGAAGCACCAGAGTCGCATTGACCAGGCCGTCAGCATCCGTTGCGTCGATGCTGGCATTGTCGATCCGGATCCCGTAGCGCTGCGCGAGTTGTCCGAGGCACAGCACCAGAGCGTCGAAGGATGCCCGTTCCGCCCGCACCCGCAGCGTGCCGTTCCCGGCAGGCTCGGAGGCAAGGAGCAGGACTCCCGTTTCGCGAGCCACGCGATCAGCGGTTACGAGCAAAGATTCCCTCTGTCCGCCGCTGCGCCCGGTACGCTGATTCTCAGCCACCCATTGCGGTACGGCTTGTTGCAGCCAGGCTAGATCTTGCCGCCGCTGGGTCAGCCGAGCCTCAGCTGAGGTCACCCGGATTTCCAGGTTCACGAGACCGAAGACCAGAAGAATCAGCGGAATCACAATGGCGCCCAGGATCAGTATGCGTTGCTCACGCTGAGGTCGTGCTCGATACCATGTCAGCAGTGAGTTCATGGCCGGCCGCCCAGCGATATGGCTGACTTGATCTCGATGTGCGCCTCGTAGGCATCCGCTCCGTGGCCGCCGCCTACCAACTCAGCGCTAAGCCCGTCGTTGCGCAGGGCCTGCTTGACCTTCTCGACAGCGTCCAGATCCCGGGCTCGCAGCTGCATGTCGATGTTGCCCTCGCGCAGCGTGAGGGAGCGGAGCCTCCCGGCACCACCGAGCGCCTTCGCTGTGGATTCCATCGCCAGCAACAGCATGCCCGGGTCACGGCCGGCGGCCTCGAGCAGCTGCGTCTCGATTTGCTTACGAAGGGTGGCGGCGTTCGGCGTCGAACCGGGCAGAGCCTCCTGTCCTAGTTTGATCAGAGAGCTCTCAACGTTCGATTCGAGGTGCTGAAGATTCCACAAGGCATAAAAGCGATCCCCGAGGTGCAGCAGCATCACGAGGAACGCGAGGCCGGCTGCGATACGCCATCGGGGCCACATCTCGCTTCTGGCGCCACGTTGCTCGTAGTCGCCCTGCAAGAGGTTCAGAGGCGTTGTGCTGCCGATCTGAAGGGCGAGCCATGGCAGTGGCCCGTGTCCGAGAATCTGCGCACGCATGTTGGCCAGTTGTGGACGCAGCGCCTCATAGCGAGCGCCGTGGCGCTGCCAGTCACCCTCAGTGGCAATGACGTCGAGGTCTACGCGACCCATCTCCTGCTCGCCGAAGGCCGCGCGCAGCGCTGACTCAGGCTCATTCGCCGGCAGGCAGAGCAGGGTGTCAGTGCGATCAGGTCCGGAGACCAGAGGCTCCCCCGTGTGGCTCTGGGGCCTGAGCTTCAGAGTATCGCCGTCGATCCACGCCAGGGTCTGCGCAGTGTTTGGTGGCAGCAGCGCCCCCTCACCGAGCATCAGTTCAGGCTGCAGTCCAGCTTCCTTCAAGGCCTGCAGCCACTGATCCATCAAGGCGCGGGACACGACGGCTACGGCGGTGCGGGCGGACTTCCTGCTCACCCGCCCGATTGCGAAGTGCTGAGCTTCCAGATCACCCAGCAGCTGTTCTTCAAGGGCGTAGCGCGCCATCTGCAAGGATCGCGAGCCAGCGCGCGGTGGCAGATTGACGTGCGTGTAGAGAACATCAGAGGCGGGGACGACTACGCAAAGGCGCCGTCCCGCGGCGTGCACGGCCATCTCTGACAGAGGACCGCGCTGGGTGCGGTCCGCAGCGAAACCCTGAGCATCACAGAGAAGCCATTCGACGTCCGGCTCCGCCGCACGCGGCAATCTCAGCAGCAGCCAGTCCGACATGGTTCAGTCCGTACCGAAGGTTCTGAGAATAGGGCGGATCTGTCCGCCTTCATCCCGATGGATGAGACTGTACAAGGTGAGGCGCGTAGTGCCAATAGTGATATAGCTGCGAAGACGGAAGTAAAACGACGAATCACCGACGCGATTGCCGCCGGTGGAGGTCTTCATCAACAGATTCCATTGCTCCGGCGTCATGCTCGCCTGATATTCCGGCAGAGTTGGGAAACAACCGGACTTGCGTTTTTCCGTCAACCCTTCCTCATTGAGACTGAATTCCTGTTTGCCGGGACCCATGGCGTCCAGTACCACGCCGCTGGCAGTGCACGTATTGACCGGCGTTCCCGGGGGCAATGCTGCGACGTAGGGCAGGAGCTTGAGATAGTTCTCGCGACCGAAACCAGGCAGCGCCAACAACTCGGATACGCTGCTGACCGGCATGTTGGGCGTACGGTACGGTGGCTTCTGCGCGAGGTAGGCGGAATCCTCGGCGCCGTCGGGAAGTGTCGGCTGGTTGTCGCGATCGATCCAGTCGATGAGCCTCTGGGCCCATCGGGTCTCCAGACCCAGAAAAGTCAGCAGACGTTCGAACTGCTGACGCGCAATAGGATCGGCTACCCCGTTGCCATCGACCAGATTATTGATATTGAAACGGGCATGCATGTCTTCGAGGCTGGCCTCGAGCACAACACCTGTGTCGATCTCAACTGGTCCGAAGGGCTGTGCCCAGGCCTCGTTGAGCGAATCCTGGCGATTGGTTTTCTGGTCCTCACGCAGCGCATAAGCGGCCATCGCTTCGGCGCCTTCAGCCACATAGAGAGCCTGTGTCATTGTCAGATTGCCGGCGGCGCGCCTTGCATCCAGGGAACTGTCAAAGGCAATCGATGTCGCCACGATGGTCGCTAGTGCCACCAGGATGATGGCGGTAAGCAGTGCAATGCCAGCCTGCGGCTTCATCCAGCCACCTCGACGACGCGTACAATCTTGCCGAGATCCTTTAGTACCAGCGTCACCTCAACAGCCAGCGGTCGATGGCGCTGTGTCTGCCGCGAATTTCCGCTGAGCTGCCAATCGCTTTGCCAGCTGTGACTGCTATCCATGAAGCGGAAGGATAGCGATACAACGTTGTCGATCAGTTCGACGCGAGTCATCGGGGTTTCGCCCGTCGCGTCGAGGACCGCAAAGTGGTAACGCACCAGTTTTGCATTCTCGATCTGGTAGCTCACACGTTGTTCTTCGGGCCTGGCGATGCCAACGGGGTTGGCCCAACCACCCCGAGTCAAAGACAGCGCTGCCGTGGACTGTAGATTGAGGCTGCTGACGGTGATGGATGCCGCCGAACTGGAGGAACTGCCAGAGCTGCCGCTCGCTGCACTCGACCCGCTGGTGTTGACCGCTGACAGTTGCGCGGATGGCATGGCGACCAGCGCGGGCAGATCCGTTGAACCACCGAGCGGATCGCGCACCGGGCGCGGCTGCATCAATGCAAGGTCCTGTTCGATCATTCGGAGGGCGCGCTGCAAGCCGATGATTCGCGCGGTCTGCTGCTGAAGCTGGGTACGGCCCTTGGTGACCTGATTCACAACGCCATAGCCCATGGCCATCATGATGGCGGTAATGAACAGGGCCACGAGCAGCTCGAGCAGGGTGAAGCCACGCATGCGCATGTCCTTATCCCCCCGCCGGCTGTTTTGGGGTGTCCGGTTGACCGGTGCCCATGCCCGGCGTCCCATCATTGCTCGGTGGGTTGCTGCCCGGGGCGGCGTTTTCAGGCGCTCCGCCGGGTCGCTGCCCGGAGTTCGGCGGACTGCCGTTCCAGTTGGGTAGTTCACCGTTGCCCGCCGCTACGGCATCGCCGCGGAAGCCAGTCACGTTAGCCAACCAGACAGCATCGTTGTCTCCCGTGCCATCGGCGTGGCGAACTTTCACTGTGATGCGGTAGATGCCCGGCAGGCTGATTTGCGTGACTTCCTGTTGCCAATGCCATCGAACACTGGCGTAGTCCTCGATATCCCCGCTGGTGACGCCCTCCGTCGGCATCGTCGGTGCCAGACGGGTTGCCGAGATCTGGTTGAAACCGATCCACTCCGCGAAGGTTCGATCGCGCAGACGAGTGGTGTTGTCGGCGGCGGAGTTGAGCGCCATCAGTGCGGCGCCCGTGCCCAACGCCACGATCAAGAGCGCGATCAGCACCTCGATCAGGGTGAAGCCGCGCGGTGATCTGCCAACAACCTGCGTCATGGAGTCACGAGCTTCAACTCACTCACGGTGATGTTTCCATCCGCATCGGCGCCGAAAGTGACGCGATGTCCGGTTGGAGTACGCGCCAAAGTCAGCTCGAAATCACTGGTCTCGCCGCTGCTGAAGAGCATGATGTGTGGGGCGAGATCCGGAAGCTCGCTTTGCAGCTTGGCGGCGGCCTCCGGTTCCTCGAGAATCACTTCACGACCCTCCACTCGCAGCGAAAACAGCAGCCCTTTGGGCAGCCGATGCAGGTTGAGTGAACTGTCCAGGGCGTCCTCACCCCACTGGCGTGTGCGATTGTCATAGACGACAAAACGGTAGCTGCCTGGCGTGATCCGTATTCCGTATTCCTGAGTCTGCAGCTCCGCACGCTCCCGTACGTAACCAAACAGGCTGGAGAGGCGGTCGCGCTCACGCTCGAGCTCGCTGTCACGTCCCGTACTCCCTACACTGAGAATGAGGCCTGCGATCACAACACCAATGATCACCACGACCACGAGCATCTCTACCAGCGTGAAGCCGCTGACAGCTCGAGGTCGTGGGCCCGAACGGGCGCGGCTTGTGTTACCTATCCAGATTCCAGTTACCGATATCGGCGTTGACACCCTCGCCATCAGGCTTGCCATCGGCACCCATCGAAGAGAGGTCATATTCACCGCCATGCGATCCCGGGTAGGCGTATTTGTAATCATTACCCCATGGATCTTTGTTCAGCCGCTGAAGGTACCCGCCGGCGCGCCAATTCTTGGCGGATCCGTCCGCCGGCTGCTTGGTGAGCGCCGCAAGACCCGCCTCCGTGCTCGGATAATTGAAGTTGTCCAGCTTGTACATCGTCAGGGCGGTTTCGAGCGCTTGCAGATCGCCCTTGGCTTTGACGATGCGCGCATCATCGACGCGACCGAGAAACTGCGGCACCACGAAAGCTGCGAGCAGGCCGATGATGATGACTACCACCATGATCTCGATGAGCGTGAAGCCGCGCTCTGCGCTGCGTGCCGGGA
>CAYFPW010000047.1:0-9543 GCA_964345055.1 uncultured Steroidobacteraceae bacterium
TGGCTACCAGCAACAGCAGATACAGTGCTGTTGCCAATGCCGCACCGATCAGTCGCAGATTCGAGATGCCGGACATCATTTGCAAAGAGCCTCGAATGCAGGACTGAATGTTTCCATGTGAGTTGCGCCGCTACGCTGCACGAAGCGCGCTGCGATTCCGTGCTCGGCGGCAAAGCGCTGGCCGTCCGCGGCGCCGAGCACATTCAGCGCGGTTGAGATCGCATCGGCCGCCATGCAGACGGGATGCACAACGGTGACTCCGGCTAGACCGTGATGGATGGGTTCGCCGCTGCGCGGATCGATGGTGTGGCTTTGACGAATGCGGGTGCCGTCCTCACCTGAAGTGAAGAAGAAACGACGGTAGTCACCCGAGGTGGCGACTGACAGACCGTGTAGCGCCACAACGGTTTCCGAGAGCTGCGCTCGCTCGTCTTCCGCCGCAGGTGGATTTTCCAGGCCGACCCACCACGGCTGGCCATCAGGCTTCATGCCCTGACCGCGCAGTTCGCCGCCGACTTCGACCAGTGCATGCAGGATGCCGTGCGCGTTCAGTGCCTCCATGACGGCGTCGACGCCATAGCCCTTGGCGATGGCGGAGAAATCGAGATAGATCCCGCCGGGCTGGTACACGCGTCGCGTTGCAGGTTCGACTTCCACGCGCTGCCAGCCCACGCGGCGTCGTGCGGCGCTCAGCATCGCCTCATCAGGACGTTCTCCGGGAATGCGATCAGGTCCGAAGCCCCAGACGTTGACCAGCGGACCGGCGGTGGGGTCATAGGCGCCATTACTGGCTTCGGCCACTGCCAGTGCATGGCGCAACACATCGAAGCATTCATGAGGGAAGGTATGCCAAGTGCCGGCTGCGGCGCTGTTGTAACGGCTCAGGTCCGAATCCGTTTCCCAGGTGCTCATCTGGCTCACTACCCGATCGAGCTGCGACTGAATCAGTTCAGACAGTGTGCTGATGTCGTTGTCCGCAGGCAGCGCGCACCGGACCATCCAGGTCGTGCCCATCGTTAGACCCCGGAACTCACGCACCACCGATCCGGCCGCAGGGACGGCAGGATCGATGTCATGGGGCGCCAGGACCCGGCGTGCCTGCGCGCTCAAGACGAGCCTGTCAGGGCTTGAGTGTCAGGCTGACCGCGCCCAGCTCGGTCTTGCCGTTTGCGCTGACGGTGGTGGCCTTGGTCACCGGCCAGTCAAAGGCGACGCGCACGGCTTCCACCGCATTCTTGTTTGCGGCACGACCCCCTTCGCCGCGCTGCTGACCCGCCTGTTCGGAGCCCATGCCGGCACCGCGCGGGCCCTTGACCTCGCGGGCCACCTCGACGATCAGCTGGTACTTGCCAGCCGGCAGATCGCCCAGAGGTGCTTTGCCGCTGCTGAACACCAGTTCGTGCGTGCCCGGGCCGCGTGTGGCGGCGGTGATGGCGTCGAGGGATTCCTGCGCGCCGCCGCCGCTGGCCCGCCACCACTCGCGCAGTTCGTTGAGATAGCGGTCGCTCGGTGCGCCACCGTCCTGTGCCGCGCCGCGCTTGGTCTTGTTCTTGTGCCAAAGCGACAGCGAGCGAACGTAGGTGTCATCGCTCTTTTCCAGGAAGACGGCCACATACGGCTTCTCGTAGTTGCCGCTGGTGACTGCCGGCAGCTCCAGCTTGACGGCCAAGTCAGTCGCCTGTGCGGGTATTGCCATAGCGGCACCGAGTGCCGAACCCAGAACCGCCGTATGACTTTTGCGCATGGCGCGAATCCCCTTACTGAGAGATCAATGAATGAAAAGCAGTGCGATCAGCACTGGTACGAGAATACCCAGTCCCACCAGCGGCCAAGTGGCCGGCCGGTTGGACGCATGCATCTTCAGGATCAGCAGTCCAGTGATGGCAAAAAGAAGGCATCCCACGGCGATCAGGTCAATAAACCACATCCAGGCCTGCCCGGCATGGCGCCCCTTGTGCAGGTCGTTGAATAGCGCGATCCAACCCCGGTCGGTGACCTGGTAGCGCGCACCGCCATCGTGCAGATTGATGCTGACCCAGCTGTCCATACCCGGTCGCTGCATCGACAGGTAGACCTCACGCTCCGACCATTCTGCACTGGCTTCGCTGATGTCAGCACCGAAAGTCTGCTGCACCCATTTCCTGAGTTCGACCGGCGTGTCGGGCGTGGAATCCTCATCCACCGCTTTGGCTGACAGCTCCACCAGTTGCTCCAGCAGCGGGGTGGGGGCTGTGGCCTTGGCATCGCGGATGGCGGGCTTCGACTCGAGCTGGTCGGAGTGATTCAGCGTGAGGCCCGTGGCCCCGAACAGCAGCATGCCTAGCAGGCAGATCGCCGAGCTGATCCAGTGCCATTGATGCAGGGTCTTAAGCCAATAGGCGCGACGCGCGCTGGCAGTGGTGGCGTTCATTGAGGAGCCGAATTTTACCTGCGCAGAGCCACAAGATGTGTCGAGATTCATCGACCGGCTGGGCGAGCGGTCATTGAATGAGCTGCAGCGCACGTCGCGCCGCATCCGGATCGGTCAGCACCACGAAGAGAATGCCAGCAATGGCTCCGCCCAGATGGGCATCGTGATTGATGTGATCACGTGCGAAGCGACTGGCATACAGGCTGTAGGCCAGGTAACCGAGCGCGAACAGCCATGCCGGCACGGGAATGGGCACGAACATCACGAAGAGCGACTGCAAGGGAAAATACAGGATCGAGGCAAACAGCACCGCGAGTATCGCGCCGGAGGCACCGAGCGAGGCATAGCCTGAATTGTTGCGTTGGCGATAGACCGTCCCCAGATCACTGACCATCAGGCCGGCCAGGTAGAGCAGCGCGAAGCGCCCCGAGCCGATGCGCTGTTCGAGCTGCGGCCCGAAGGACCAGAGTGTCAGGGCGTTGAACAGTAAGTGACCATAGGTGGCGTGCACGAAACCGCTGGTCAGGAGGGTATGACGCTGGCGGCCGCGGGCCACCTGCCAGGGGCGCAGCAGGCCGGCTTTGATCAGGCGTGGAGCGAAGCTGAGCCCGACAATCCCTACCACCACGATGACCAATAGCAGCGCATCGACGACCGGGGTGGCGCCTGTCAGGATTCGTGCAAGGCCCTCCATTCAGGCACCGCTCACGGCACGCGAGCGCGCCGGCCCTGCAGTCGTTAACATGACGCGCATTTTTCGCTCCGCTTTCCACTCGCCGCCAGAGGCAGTCTGTACATGAGAACACCCCTCGACCGCAATATTTCCCTTGCGACATCGCCCCGTTTGGCCGTTGCCGTGCTTTTGACCCTCACACTGGGTGCCTGTGGCGGTGGCAATACCAGCGGCATGCCGCCCGGAGCGCGCAGTGCGCCCGAAGTCATGGTCGTGACTTTGCAGACGCGGCCCGTGCTGCTGCAGCGGGAACTGCCCGGGCGGGTCTCGGCGCGGCTGGTGGCCGAGGTACGCCCGCAGGTGGGCGGCCTGGTGCGCAAGGTGCATTTCACCGAGGGCGGCGAGGTACAGGCAGGACAGCTCCTCTATCAGCTGGACGATGCACCGGCCCGCGCTGCGCTGGCGACGGCGACGGCCAACGTGCAGCGCGCTGAGGCGGCAGCTGAAGGGGCGCGCAACAATGCGCGGCGTGGTGGTGAGCTGGTCAAGGCACATATGATCAGCATTCAGGACAACGACAATCTGCAGACGGCGCTGAAGCAGGCCGAGGCAGAGCTGGCCTCGGCGCAGGCCGCGCTACAGAGCAGTCGTGTGAGTCTCGATTTCACGCAGGTCAAGGCACCGATCACCGGCCGCATCGGCAAGAGTGCGGTAACGGAAGGTGCGCTGGTGGTCGCCAATCAGGCAGCACCGCTGGCAACCATCCAGCAGTTGAGTTCAGTTTATGTGGATGTGACACAGTCCAGTCGCGAGTGGCTGCAGTTGCGGCGTGAGCTCGGTGCAGGCGGTAAAAGCTCGACTGCAACGCGCCGTGTGCTGCTGACATTGGAAGACGGCCAGCGCTATGAACCGGCCGGCGAGCTGCAGTTCGCCGATGTCACCGTCGATGCAGCCACCGGCAGTTTTCTGCTACGAGCGCTGGTGCCCAATCCGCGCGGACTGCTTTTGCCGGGCATGTTTGTGACGGCCACCATCGGCCAGGGGCAGCTCGGCGACGGTCTGCTCGCCCCGCAGCAGGGTATTACCCGCGACGTGAAGGGCGGCGCCACGGCTCTGGTGGTGGGCGCCGATGGCAAGGTGGAGCTGCGCGCGGTGACCGTGCTGCGTACCGTGGGTGACCAGTGGCTGGTCGGCAGCGGTCTAGCGGCCGGCGATCGCGTGATCGTGGAAGGCTTGCAGAAAGTGAAGCCTGGCATGAGCGTCCAGATCCGCGAAGCCGGTGCGCCCGCATCGGCTGCCGCCGTCAGCGCACAGAAGCCGCAGGGCTGAGGCGCCGCCATGTCACGCTTCTTCATCGACCGACCGATCTTTGCCTGGGTCGTCGCGCTGATACTGATGCTGGTAGGCGCGCTGTCCATCACACGTCTGCCCATCACGCCTTATCCGACTATCGCACCGCCGTCGATCGCGGTGGCAGCGACTTTCCCCGGTGCCTCGGCGCAGGCGGTTGAGGAGTCGGTGACACAGATCATCGAGCAGAACATGACTGCGCTCGACGGCCTGATCTACATGCAGGCCAACAGCCGCGCCAACGGTTCGATGACCCTCACGCTGACCTTCGCCAGCGGCACCAATCCCGATATCGCACAGATTCAGGTGCAGAACCGCCTGCAGGCAGTCATGCCGCTGTTGCCGCAGCTGGTGCAGCAGCAGGGGGTCAACGTCAGCAAGATCAACAACACGCAGATCATGGCCGTGGGCTTTTATTCGCCCGACGGCTCGATGAGTGCCGCGGACATCAGCGACTACATCGCCAACAACATCTACGACCAGCTGACGCGCGTCGAGGGCGTGGGCAGTGTGCGGCTTTACGGCGCCAGTTATGCCATGCGCATCTGGCTCGATCCGGACCGGCTGCGCGCGTATGGACTGTCGCCCAGTGATGTGATCACGGCTATCAACGCCCAGAATGCGCAGTTCTCGGTGGGTCAGCTCGGCGGCACGCCGGCCGTTCCGGGTCAACAGATCAACGCCACGATCACTGCGCGCGGTCGCCTGCAGACCCCGGAGCAGTTCGGCAATGTCGTCATTCGTGGCGGTGCCAGTGGTGCTGCGCTTCGCGTCCGCGACGTCGCCCGCGTCGAGCTTGGCGCCGCCGATTACAGCGTGACGGTTCACTACAACGGCGATCATGCAGCCAGCGGCGTTGGCATCTCGCTGGCAGTGGGTGCCAATGCGCTCGCCACCAGCGAACGCGTGCGCGCGCTGGTCGCCAAGCTGGAGCCCACTTTCCCTCCCGGTATCAAGGCCTTCATCCCGTTCGATACGACGCCCTACATCCGTCTGTCGATCGAGGAGGTCATCAAGACGCTGCTCGAAGCCATCGTGCTGGTGTTCGTCGTGATGTATCTCTTCCTGCAGAATCTGCGGGCCACACTCATCCCGACGATCGCGGTGCCAGTGGTGCTGCTGGGTACCTTCCCGGTGCTGTTGTGGCTGGGCTTCTCGATCAACCTGCTGACCATGTTCGGCGTGGTGCTGGCCATCGGCCTGCTGGTCGACGATGCCATCGTCGTCGTCGAGAATGTGCAGCGGCTGATGGATGAAGAACATCTGACGCCACTCGAGGCTACGCGGCGCTCCATGCAGCAGATCACCGGCGCCCTGATCGGCATCGGCACGGTGCTCTCGGCGGTGCTGCTGCCCATGGCGTTCCTGCAAGGTTCCACGGGCGTGATCTACCGTCAGTTCTCGGTGACCATCGTGACGGCGATGATTCTCTCCGTGCTGGTGGCCCTCACGCTGACGCCTGCGCTGTGCGCAACCCTGCTGCGTCCCGGTACACACGCTGCCGGCACTGATCGCGGTGGATTCCGCTGGTTCAACGATTTCTTCGACCGCCGTCGTCGTGCCTATGAGAGCACCGTGCAGCACCTGCTGCGGCGGGCGGGTCGTTACATGGTCCTGTACGGCGCGCTGGCGGCGATGATGGGCCTGCTGTTCGTGCGTCTGCCGACGGCGTTCCTGCCCGCTGAAGATCAAGGATTCCTGTTCGTGCTCGTACAGGCACCGGTGGGCGCCACGCAGGAGCGCACCAACCGTGCCCTGGACCAGGTGCAGGCTTACTTCAAGACCGAGCCTGCGGTGGCCACTGTGTTCACCGTGCAGGGCTTTAGTTTCAGTGGTTCCGGACAGAACGCCGGCATTGGTTTCGTGCGACTGAAGGACTGGTCCGAACGACCCGGTGCCGATCAGAGCGTGACCGCCATCGTGGGTCGCGCCTTCGGAGCACTCAGTCGCGTCAAAGATGCACTGGTCTATGCGGTGGCGCCGCCGCCGCTGACCGAACTGAGTTCGTACGGCGGCTTCGACTTCTTCCTCAAGGACATGGGTGGTGGCGGGCATGCCGCGCTGGTGGCGGCGCGCGGTCAGTTGTTGGGCATGATGATGCAGAGCAAGCAGCTGGCCAATGTGCGGCCGAGCGGCTCTGAGGATGCGCCGCAGTTCCGCCTCGACATCGATGAGGCGCGCGCTGCATCGCTGGGCGTGTCCATGACCGAGGTGAACAACACGCTGGGTATTGCCTGGGGCGGACGCTACGCTGATGACTTCATTGACCGTGGCCGTGTGAAGCGCGTGTACGTGCAGGCGGATGCATCGTTCCGCATGAACCCCGAAGATCTGAACCGCTGGTACGTGCGCAGCGCCACCGGCGGCATGGTGCCGCTGGCCAGCTTCGTCAGTGCTCATTGGGAATACGGTGCGCCGGAGCTGGTGCGCTTCAATGGCGTGTCGGCCATTGAGATCGGTGGCGAGGCCGCTCATGGCGTCAGTTCGGGCGAGGCTATGCAGGAGGTGGAGCGTCTGGTGTCGCAGCTCCCCGGCGGCTTCCGGCTCGAGTGGGCCGGCCAGTCCTACCAGGAGCGCGCGGCCGGTTCACAAACCCCGCTGCTGTACACGCTGTCTCTGGTCGTAGTGTTCCTCAGTCTGGCTGCGCTGTACGAGAGCTGGAGCATCCCAGTGCCGATCCTGCTGTCAGTGCCGCTGGGCGTGATCGGCGCCGTGCTCGCCACGGCGGTGCGCGGCTACGAGCGTGACGTGTACTTCCAGGTCGCGATGCTGACCACCATCGGACTGGCGAGCAAGAACGCCATCCTGATCGTCGAGTTCGCCAAGCTGAACCGTGATGCGGGCATGGGGCTGGTCGAGGCGACGGTGCATGCGGCCCGCGACCGCCTGCGGCCGATCCTGATGACCTCGTTTGCCTTCGGTTTCGGGGTGCTGCCGCTGGCCGTGGCCAGCGGAGCCGGCGCCGGAGCCCAAAGGGCCATCGGTACCGGGATCTTCGGGGGCGTCGTGGCCGGGACGCTGCTGGGGATCTTTTTCGTGCCGGTGCTGTTCGTCTTCCTGCAGCGCCTGATGGAGCGGCGCGGCGGACCCCGGCCGCCACCCGGAGTTCCATGACTGAATTGTAATGCGGTTTACAAACAGTTCACTTTACAAACCATTTGGTAGGTGTATCATGTGCTCCATGGGTAGCGGCTGAGTTTCACTCGCCACTGCCCGTAAGTCGCGGAACAAGACCCCCCCGTTTCCGCGCAATACCTCAAGCCCCGCTCTGCGGGGCTTTTTTTTGCCCCGGGATCCGCCTGAGGAGTGGTGTTTACCTATAATTGGCTCTGGAAACGGAGCTGACATGCAAACCCCGAACGCCGCCAACCACTACACCGTGACAGCGCAGGATCTGCCGCTGTGCTGCCCGATGCCGGGCATGAGCCTGTGGAATTCGCACCCCCGGGTGTACCTCCCGGTCGAAAAGACGGGCTGGGCCAAGTGCGGCTATTGCGGCGCCGAATACACACTGGCCGGCGGTGCCGCCGACCAGAGTGCTGCGCCCGCCGCTCACCGGTAGGGGCGGTAGGACTTTTCCTCGACGATCTTCGAGCCCAGCAGCTGGTTGATACGCTTCTTGATGCGGGCGCGTTCGTCGTTCTCGATGTAGACCGCTCGCGCCAGATCGATGAAGCGCTGGTCAAAGGACTGCGCTGCTTCCTGATCGCGGATCCGGTCTTCGATGTCCCATAGGCGCGCATTCACCGCCTCCAGCGCCTTCTCTTCAGCGGCCAGTTCCGCGCTGGGTGTGATCGCCTCGTCCCAGGTCCGCTGCAGGAGAGTCAGCTCGTGCCGCACATTGGCCAGCTTGGCCGCATCCTCGATGCGTGCGGACTTGATGCGCAGGATGGTGATCTTGTCCAGCAGTTCGCCGGGTGAAACAGGCGTTAGCAGTTCTTTCATGACAGGTGTTGCTCCAGTATGGCGCTCAGACGCCCCAGTACATCATCCACTTCGATCAGATCCATCGCACCAGGCGCCTCGATGTCTGCGGTCCATTTGAGTTGCTCTGGCTCGCAGTCCCGAAAGCGCCTTGCCGCTTCAGCATAACGGTCTACGCAGTAGTCGCGCGAGCGGTACGGGCCGGTGCGCGCCGAGCGCGTGCAGGCATACAGGCCAATCACCGGAACGCCAGCCAGTGTGCCGATGTGTGCCGGACCGGAGTCGGGGGTGAGTAGGGCGGTGGCGCGCTTCAGGAGCGCCAGCAGCTCTGGCAGGGTGTCCCGACCGGCGAGATTCATCACCGGTACGCCGCAGCGCCGTTCGATCTCGGCGGCGACGGCCATTTCCGTGGCACTCGGTGCGGTGCAGAGGATGACCCGCATGCCGCGCTCTTGTACCGCATGTGCAATCACTGCCGCATAGCGCTCGATGCTCCAGTTGCGAAGCGGATGGCTGGAGCAGGGGCTCACGACCAGCGCACGCACGCCGTCGGGAATCAGTTCGCGTGCTCGAGTCACGGCTGCATCGGGCAGCGGCAGATGCCAGTCCGGTGGCTCTGGCTGCAGGCCCAGCGCGGAGGCAAACTCCAGGGCCACATCCTGCATGTGCTGGCCGCTGCGCGCTGCGATTTGCCGGTTGGTAAACAGCCATTGCATTTCCCGGGCTCTGGCCCGGTCCAGACCCAGTCGGATCGGCGCGCGCACCAGCAACGACAGCAGGCTGGAGCGCAGCGATGTCTGTAGGTGCAGCAGCATGTCGAAACGCCGGCCGCGCAAGGCGGCACGCAGTGCCCGCCCGCTGCGCCACAGGGAGCGCTTGTCGATGATGATAAACTCGACCCCGTCCAGCAGATGCATCAGCTTCGCTTCGGTTCGTCCGATGATCCAGGTGATGCGGGCCTCCGGCCACGCGCGTTGCAAAGCGCGCACCAGCGGCACGACATGACAGGTGTCACCGATGGCCGAGAGTCTCAACAGGCAGATGCTGTGCGGAGCCGGCGGGATCTTCATGGCGACGGAGTCGGGTGCTTGATCACAACAGGCGTTGGAACGGATTCCGGAGTGCAGCTGCAGCCCGTGTCGGGTGGCGCGATGCTATACGACAGCTCCACCCTCAGCAACGCGCA
>CAYFPW010000048.1:0-6660 GCA_964345055.1 uncultured Steroidobacteraceae bacterium
CACTTCAACCCGCTCCAGATCCAGGAACGGCATGCGCGACTGGTGGCCGCGACCGCGGAAGACGCCATCGGCATAGGTGCTGACCGACTGCTCGAAACCCTGGTTGAGGCCAGAGCCGATGCCGCGCACGTAGATGTTGTTGGCGATGCCAGTCTCCGTGACCTGCAGATTGGGCACATAGGCCTTGAGGTCATCGAGGCGGACGATGCCGGCTTCAGCGAGCTTTTCGCCCTGCACGGCTTCGACCGACAGCGGTACGTCGACCAGCGACTCAGCGCGCTTCTGCGCCGTGACCACCACCTCTTCCAGCGTCACGTCCTGCGCCAGGGCTGTCTGCCCCGCCGCGAGACTCAGCAGCGCAGTGCTGCCAGCAACCAAAACACCATGACGGAACGTCTTCATGACTACCCCCCCGGTAGTTGATAAATGTGACAGTATTGTGCGCACAAGCGGCCGTCGCACTCAAGCCGGCAGACCAGCAGGACCCCCCAGGCATGGAAATACCCCACGCATCCACCTCTGCGCCGCCCCGCCAGTACAAGTACTACGACCTGATCATGGCGGCATACGTGACCATCCTGCTGTGCGCTAACCTGATCGGCCCGGCCAAGGTGGCCACTCTGCAGGTGCCGCTGATCGGGGACATCACCTTCGCCGCCGGCGTGCTGTTTTTCCCCATCTCCTACATCTTCGGCGACATTCTGACCGAGGTGTACGGCTATGCCCGCGACCGTCGCTGCGTCTGGGCCGGTTTCGCCGCGTTGGCCTTTGCGGCCTTCATGGCCTGGGTCATCGTGGTCCTACCGCCGGCACGCGAGTGGGCTGAGAACCAGGCGCATGTGGCAGCAATCTTTGGCAACACCCCGCGGATCGTTGCCGGCTCGATCATCGCTTTCTGGTGCGGTTCGTTCGTCAACAGTTTCGTACTTGCAAAAATGAAGTTGCTGACGCGCGGTCGCTGGCTGTGGACCCGGACTATCGGCTCGACGCTGTGCGGAGAACTGGTCGACTCAGCGCTGTTCTATACCATCGCCTTTGCCGGCGTCTGGGACCAGTCTTTGTTGATGAAGGTGACGTTGACTCAGTACGTACTCAAGAGCAGCTGGGAAATCGTGGTGACTCCGGTCACCTACAAGGTTGTGAACTTCCTGAAGCGCGCCGAACGTGAGGACTACTACGACCGCGACACCGACTTCACGCCGTTCTCGCTGCAGGCCTGAATCCGCAGCGCCACGCGGTCAGTTCGGACGCGTTGGGGCCGGAGGCGTGCTGCCGGCAAACAGTTCCTCGACGTCGATGGCATCGAAGCGATAGTTTCTTCGGCAGAACTCGCATTGCACGCTGACGTTGCCCTGCTCACGGATGATGTCGCGAATTTCGGTCACACCAAGCGAGCGCAGCATGTCGCTGACACGGCTACTGCTACAGCCGCACTTGAACGCGACATCAGTGCTTTCGAACAGCCGGCAATCCAGTTCACCGCCCACCCGCGGCAGCACTGTCTCAGTGGGCCGCAACAGTTCCGCGGCGGTCAGCGTATCGAGATTGCGCACCAGCGCATCCCAGACCTCATGCTCGCGTGCAGCAACCGCCTCACCACCAGCCGCACCCGGCAGCCGCTGCAACAGCATGCCGGCGGCGCGATCACCCTGGGCCGTGAGGCGCAGACGCGTCGGCAGCTGCTCGGAGCTGGCGAAATACGCCTCAAGACAAGGACCGATGCCATCGCCATCCAGCGGCACGATGCCCTGATACCGGCCACCCGACTCACCGCTTTCGATGGTCACCGCCAGCCGTCCGTCGCCAACCAGCGTACTGAAGTCAGCCAGCGGCGGAATCTCATCGGCGTACTGAGCGACCGCACGCACACGAAAGTCATGGGTGCACTGCGCGACCAGTAAGGAGACCGCACCATGGCCGGTGAACTGTAGTGTCAGGCGGCCATCGAATTTGAGCGTCGCGGCCAGCAGCACCACCGCCGCCACCGTCTCCCCGAGCAGCGCCTCGACGGCTGGCGGATACGGGTGCACGGCGCGCAACTCACGCCATGCATCGCCCAGATCCACGTGATGCCCGCGTACCGGGTGCTGCTCGATGAGGAAGCGCCGCAGCTGGCCGTGCCCGGCGGAATCAGCCACTCAGCTTCTTCTTCAACAGCTCGTTGAGCAGTGCGGGATTCGCCTTGCCCTGCGTGGCCTTCATGGTCTGGCCGACGAAGAAACCGAACAGTTTGTCCTTGCCGGAACGATATTCGGCGAGCTGCCCGGGATTGGCCGCCATCACGGCGTCGATGGCCTTTTCGATGGCCGAGTCGTCGGTGATCTGCCGCAGCCCGCGCGCCTCGATGATGGCATCTGCGTCGCAACGCTCGGACCACATGGCCTCGAAGACATCCTTGGCAATCTTGCCCGAGATGGTGTTGTCAGCGATGCGGCGAAGCATGCCGGCCAGCGTCGCTGCGCTGATCGGACTGGACTGGATCTCAAGCCCGTCGCGATTGAGGAACGCTGCCAGGTCGCCATTGACCCAGTTAGCCGCCAGCTTGGCCTCACCGCCCAGCTCGCGCACGACGGTTTCGTAGTAATCCGCCAACTCGCGGCTGGCCGTCAGCACGCCGGCATCGTAGACCGACAGACCGTATTGCTGCACGAAGCGCGCAGCCTTCTGATCCGGGAGCTCGGGCATGGTGCCGCGCACCTCAGCCACATAGGTATCCGTCAGCAGCACGGGCAGCAGGTCCGGATCGGGGAAGTAGCGATAGTCGTTCGCCTCCTCCTTGGAGCGCATCGAACGCGTCTCGCCCTTATCGGGATCGAACAGCCGCGTTTCCTGCACGACCTTGCCGCCGTTCTCGATCACTTCGATCTGGCGCGCCACTTCGTAGAGGATGGCTTTTTCGACGTAGCGGAAGGAGTTGATGTTCTTGATCTCGGCGCGCGTGCCGAACTTTTCGCTGCCTACCGGTCGCACCGACACGTTGGCGTCGCAGCGGAAGGAACCTTCCTGCATGTTGCCGTCGCAGATACCGAGATAGCGCACCAGCGTGTGCACCTTCTTCATGTAGGCGACTGCTTCCTTCGCCGAGCGCAGCTCCGGCTCGGAGACGATTTCGATCAGCGGCGTGCCAGCACGATTCAGATCCACACCCGTCAGGCCGGCGAGCCCCTCGTGCATGGACTTACCCGCATCTTCTTCGAGGTGGGCACGCGTGACGCCAATGCGCTTGGTGGTACCGTCATCGAGCACGATGTCGATATGGCCGCCCGCCACGATCGGCAGCTCGTACTGGCTGATCTGGTAGCCCTTCGGTAGGTCGGGATAAAAGTAATTCTTGCGGGCGAAGACCGAACGCGGCGCGATGCCCGCGTCGATCGCGAGGCCGAACATCACGGCCATGCGCACCGCCTCGCCGTTGAGCACCGGCAGCACGCCGGGATAGCCCAGGTCCACAAGGTTCGCCTGCGTGTTGGGCTCCGCGCCGTACGCGGTGGCCGAACCCGAGAAGATCTTGGAGCGCGTGGCCAGCTGCGCGTGAATTTCCAGACCGATGACGGTTTCCCAGGTGGTGCTCATGATGCATACCCCGGCGGCGCACGCAGATGCCAGTCGGTGGCACGCTGGTAGCGGTGCGCCACATTGAGCAGCCGCTCCTCCGAAAATTGCGGGCCAATGAACTGCATGCCCGCCGGCAGACCGTGCGCGAAGCCACAGGGCAGCGAGAGGGCCGGTAGGCCGGCGAGATTGGCGCCGATGGTGTAGATGTCGTTGAGGTACATCGTCACGGGGTTGTCGTCCTTCACGCCCAACTCGAAAGCCACCGTCGGTGTCGTCGGTCCGACCAGGAGGTCGACCTGTGCGAAGGCGCGTGCGAAATCATTGGCAATGAGCTGCCGCACTCGCTGTGCCTTCAGGTAATAGGCGTCGTAGTAGCCGGCAGAGAGCACATAGGTGCCCGTCATGATGCGACGCTTGACCTCGGCACCGAAGCCCTCGCCGCGCGAGCGCTCGTACAGATCCTTCAGGTCACGGGGATTCTCGCAACGATAGCCGAAGCGCACACCATCAAAGCGCGCCAGGTTCGATGAGCATTCCGCCGGCGCCACTACGTAATAAGTGGGCACAGACAATGGCAGGTTGGGCAGACTGACCTCGTGCAAGGTCGCACCCTGGGCCTGCAGTTCGGCAATGGCGACGCGGAGCGGCGCCTCGATTGCCGGGTCGAGCCCCTTGTCGAAGAACTCCTTCAGCAGTCCGATCCGCAGCCCGGCGAGCGGCCGCTCGAGGCCCGCGGCGTAGTCCGGCACGGGCATGTCGACACTGGTGGAGTCGCGCTCGTCGTAGCCGGCCATGGCGGCGAGCATCAAGGCCGAATCCTCAGCGGTGAGGGTGATCACCCCGCCCTGATCAAGGCTGGAGGCGAAGGCGATCATGCCGTAGCGCGAGACACGCCCATACGTCGGTTTCAGTCCGGTCACACCGCACAACGCGGCCGGCTGGCGGATGGAACCGCCCGTATCGGTGGCCGTGGCCCCCGGCACCAGTCGCGCGGCAACCGCCGCCGCAGACCCACCCGAGGATCCGCCCGGCACCCGCTTCAGGTCCCAGGGGTTCGCCACCGGCCCAAAGTGGCTGGTTTCATTGGAAGAGCCCATCGCGAACTCGTCCATATTCAGCTTGCCGAGCATGACCATGCCGGCCGCACGGAGCCGGGCCACCGCCGTGGCGTCATAGGGCGCGACAAAATTGGCCAGCATGCGCGAGCCGCAGGTGGTCAGCACGTCGCGCGTGCAGAAGATGTCCTTGTGCGCCATCGGCACACCGAGCAGCGGCCCGCGCTCCCCGGCTGCCAGACGGCGATCTGCGGCGGCGGCCTCGGCCAGCGCCTCCTCGGCCGTGACGGTCACAAAGGCGTTGAGGGCCGGCTGCGAGCGCTGCACGCGCTCCAGCAGCGCGCGCGTGAGCTCCACCGAGGACACCTGACCGCCATGCAAAGCACGGCTCATCTCGGCAATAGTCTGCGGGATTCCCATGCTTTCCCCTTATTCGATGACGCGCGGCACGAGATACAGGCCGGCTTCGGTCTGCGGGGCATTGCGCTGGTATTCGGCCCGGTGGTCTGTCTCTGTCACCTGATCCGGCCGCAGCCGCGCTGCGGCGCCAGGCAGTGAGTGAGACATGGGCTCCACGCCGGCGGTTTCGACGCGCTGCAGCTCGCCGACAAGGTTCATGATGCGGCTCATGCTGAGCGTGTAAGCCGGCACCTCAGCGTCAGTGAGCGCCAGGCGCGCCAGGTGGGCAATACGGGCGATGTCGTCGGGTTTGAGTTCGGCCATTTCCTGCGGATCCGGCAGCGAAAAAACGGGTGCGAAATCATACACCTCGCCTTGTGCATTGTCGTGTCGGTTGTTAGATTATCGTGCACCTCCCGGCTCGCCACTGAAAGGCCATTCAACTCCCATGTTCAAACGACTGCGCGGCTATTTTTCCAGCGATATCTCGATCGACCTGGGAACCGCCAACACGCTGATTTATGTGCGGGATCGCGGCATCGTCCTCAACGAGCCGTCGGTGGTCGCCGTGCAGCACGAACCGTCACGGGGCGGCAAGCTCATCGTCGCCGTGGGCGCCGAGGCCAAGAGTATGCTCGGTCGCACACCGGGACACATCACGGCTGTGCGGCCAATGAAGGACGGCGTCATCGCCGACTTCACCTACACCGAGAAGATGCTGCAGTACTTCATCAACAAAGTGCACGGCAATCGTTTCCTGAAGCCCTCGCCGCGCGTGCTGGTGTGCGTGCCCATCGGGTCAACGCAGGTGGAGCGTCGTGCGATCCGCGAATCGGCGGAAGGCGCCGGTGCGCGCAACGTCGCCATCGTCAGCGAGCCCATGGCCGCAGCGGTGGGCGCAGGCTTGCCGGTGCAGGAAGCACGCGGATCGATGGTGCTCGACATCGGTGGCGGCACTTCGGAAGTGGCGGTCATCTCGCTCAACGGTATCGTCTACGCGCACTCGGCGCGCATCGGCGGTGACCGCTTCGATGACGCGATCATGAACTACGTGCGCCGCAACTACGGCATCCTGATCGGCGAAGCCACCGCTGAACGCGTGAAGATCGAGATCGGCTCGGCCTATCCCGGCCAGCAGGTCCGCGAGATGTCGGTCAAGGGTCGCAACCTCTCCGAGGGTGTGCCGCGCAGCTTCACGCTCAACAGCAACGAAATCCTCGAGGCATTGCAGGAACCCCTGCAGGGCATCGTCGGCGCCGTCAAACAGGCGCTGGAGCAGACGCCACCGGAACTGGGTGCGGACGTCGCCGAACGCGGCATCGTACTCACGGGCGGTGGTGCCCTGCTGCGCGACATCGACAAACTCCTGATGGAAGAAACCGGCCTCCCGGTCGTCATCGCCGACGATCCACTCACGTGCGTCGCGCGGGGTGGCGGTCGTGTGCTCGAACTGATGGACCAGATGGGACCCGGCCACTTCGGTCTGGAGTGAAGTGTCCGGATTCAGCCCAGCTTCCTCCCGCTCTTCGTATAGCCGGTCCGCGGTCGGGTTCCGTTTTTCGGTCTACGCCTGTCTGGCTCTGACACTGATGTATGCGGACCACCGCGGGCAATGGTCCCAGCGGTTGCGTTACGGGCTGCTGGCATCGGT
>CAYFPW010000048.1:6760-9205 GCA_964345055.1 uncultured Steroidobacteraceae bacterium
CGGACCACCGCGGGCAATGGTCCCAGCGGTTGCGTTACGGGCTGCTGGCATCGGTTTACCCGGCCCAAATTGCTTTGAATTCGCCGGCGCGTGCGTGGCAGTGGCTGGGTGATCTGTTCGCCGAGCGCAACGGCCTGCGAAACGAGCTCGCGCAGCTGCGCGATTCGCAGCGTCAGCTGCAAATCGCCAACCTCCACATGCAGTCGCTGGAAGCCGAGAATGTGCAGCTGCGCAACATGCGCGATCAGCTGCCGCCGCTGGTGCGGCGCTACATCCTCGCGGAAGTGATCAGTGTCGAGACCACCGCGGTGCGTCAGCGCGTGATCGTCAACCGCGGCGCGAGTGACGGCGTGCATCTGAATCAGGCAGCCATTGACGGTAACGGCATCGTTGGCCAGGTTGCCAGTGTCGGGCCGTGGAGTGCCGAGATCATCCTGATCACTGACCCGCAGCATGCGCTGCCCGTGCAAGTCCAGCGCAATCAGCTGCGCACGATTGCGGTGGGCTCGGGGGATTCCGATGAAATCCTCCTCAAATACCTCGCGGTCAATTCGGATGTGAAGAGCGGAGATGTACTGCTCAGCTCCGGACTGGGCGGCGTGTACCCGGCTGGCTATCCGGTAGGCACCGTGATCGGCGTGGTGCGCGAGCAGAACCAGCTGCTGGCGCAGGTGCGCGCTAGGCCCATTGCACATGTCGATCGGGCGCGCGAATTGATGCTGGTCGATTTCAATACCGGCAATCCCGCCGCGCCAGTGGCCACAGGTAATCTGGTCACCACCAACCCGGGGGTGGCGAAAAACGCCCCGCCTGGCGCAGCTCCGGCGAACGAACATCCGGCAGCGGTTGAACCATGAGTCAGCAGACTTCCCGGTGGATGATCCTGCTGCTGGCTGCCGCAGCGGTGCTGCTCGCAGTGTTTCCGACGCCATCGTGGCTGTCTGTCCTTCGCCCGGCGTTCCCGGCGCTGGTGGTGCTCTACTTCTGCACGATGTCGCCCTTCAGCAGCGGTATTGGACTCGCTTTCTTCCCGGGGCTGGCGCTCGACCTGCTACAGCATTCAGTACTCGGCCAACACGCCCTGGCGCTGTCGCTGCTCGCTTACCTCTCCACCCGCTTCCATCTCATGACGCGTGCCAAACCACTGTTCGAGCAATCGATCCTGGTGCTGCTTGCGTTGCTGGTATACGAAGCCACTCTCTGGGTGATCGACGGCTGGACGGGTCAACCGCTGGCCGGAGCCACGCGCTGGGTGCACACGCTGGTGGGCGCCGCGCTGTGGCCGTTGATCGTCGGCCTGATGGGCCGATTCCATGCCCCGCAGTAGCGCGGAAGTCGTGTGAGTCAGCCAGTCCGCATCAAAGATCAAGGGGCCGAGGGACGCCTCTTCGTCAGTCGCAGCGTGATCGGCATGACGCTGGTATTCCTTTTCAGTGCCGCGCTGGTGGCGCAGCTGGTGCGACTGCAGATCATCCGCCACGACTACTTCCTCGATCAAGCTCAGGGCAATCGCGTGCGTCGCGACCCCATTCCCGCCAGTCGAGGCCTGATCCGTGATCGTCACGGCACCATCATGGTGGACAACCAACCCACCTATCAGTTGGAGCTGATCCGCGAACAGACGCCGAATCTCGAAGACACACTGACTCGACTACAGGCTCTTGGCATGCTCAACACTGAGCAACTGGACCAGGCACGTCGGGCCATCAAGGCGCGACGCATCTTCGACAGCGTGCCTATCCGCCTGAATCTTAGCGATGAAGAGATCGGTCACTTTGCGGTGCATCGACATGAATTCCAGGGCGTTGACCTGCGTACTCGACAGACGCGGCACTATCCCTTCGGCCAGCTGGGCGTGCATGCCTTCGGCTATGTGTCGGCCATCAACGAGGAAGAACTGAAGAAGCTCGATCGTGCCAGCTACGCAGGCACCACGCTGATGGGCAAGCTGGGTGTCGAGGCTGCCTACGAAGACCCGCTGCACGGACGCAATGGTTACAGCGAGATTCTGGTGAATGCGCAGGGACGGTCGGTGGAGCGCCAGGGTGCCTACCATCCAGTGCTCAAGTCCGAGCCGCCAGTCGCCGGGCGCGATCTCATGCTGTCCATCGATCTGCCAGCGCAGCGTGCGGCAGAGGAAGGACTCGGGGACCGCCGTGGCGCCGTGGTTGCGCTCGACCCCAGCACCGGCGATGTACTGGTGCTGGCAAGCCGACCCGGTTTCGACCCGGGCGCGTTCGGTCGCGGACTCACGCGGGCGGAATATGCGACGCTGACAGAAAACATCGACAAGCCCCTGCTGAACCGTGCGCTGCGCGGCGCCTACCCGTCCGGCTCGACGATCAAGCCCGCCATGGCATTGGCCGGACTGCACTATGGCGTGCTCGACCCCGACAAGCGCGAATTCTGCTCCGGCGAATTTCACCTCCCGCGCAGCGCGCACAT
>CAYFPW010000049.1:0-9179 GCA_964345055.1 uncultured Steroidobacteraceae bacterium
ATCAGCGTTCCGCCCCACCAGCCCATTCCGGCGATTCCAAGTCTGATCAAAGCCTAAACTCCCCAATAAATTAAGAAGATAGATGGTCCGGCTGCGGAGGGCAGGCCGGAATCGGTGACTGCCCGTTAGTTTAACCGATAAAGCCTCCATGCAGGAACCAACCATGGACAAAAAACAGACCGCCTGGGGTCGATGCGGTGCTGTTTTAGCAGGCGTCTGACGGAGTCTGGGAATCCACAATTGATGCGCAATTTGACCCGACCCTGCGCAGCGGCGTAGAAGCGTCCTACCTTGGATGAGGGTCTGCCGACAACTCGGCGGAGGCGGTCGATGGAACGAGTGGTTGAGCCGCGAAGCGAGTCGATTGCCCTCCCGGCAACATCGGAAGCGCCATCGGGCGCAGGTCGGCCGGGGAGAGTGAAGGCAGGTCGCCGGATATTTTCCGTACGGCCCAGAACCGGCGCGCGCCATTTTTCCATACGCTCAAAGGTTTTCGCGCTGCTGCTGGCTCAGTCGCTGCTGGTGGTGGCGGCGTTCTCGCTGCTGATCGCCTGGGCCTTCTCGCGCGGCTTTGCCCAGTACATGACCCGCTATGACAATGAGCGGGCGCAGGGTTTTGCGGGTGCACTCGCGGCGGAGTATGCCCGTGACGGCAGCTGGGATGTGCTGAAGGGCAACACGCAGCGCTGGGCTGAGCTGGCCATGGCCGCGGCGGGCCATAGCGTGATGGACCCAAGCAAGCTGCAGATGCTCTTCGAACAGTTCCAATTCAACGAATTCCCGGAATCAATCCCAGCACCGCTCCCGTTGCGATTCGTGCTGCTAGACACGAACAGGCAGCTGATCATCGGCAAGGTGGCCCCGAACGTCGAGCTCAGGGAACTTCCGATCCGTCTCGGGGATCAGGTAGTGGGCACGCTGGCCCTTCCGATGACCCGTCTGAATCCGTATGACATCGACTTCCGCAGCAAGATGCGGGCAGCGGTGGTGGCGATCAGTGTAATCAGCGTATTACTCGCGACGCTGCCGGCCCTTTTCATTGCGCGCTCCGTGACGCGTCCGGTGAGCAGCATCGGACGTGCGGCCCGGACGCTGGCGGCGGGCAGCAAGGTGGCACCGCTGCCCGTGGAGTCCAATGACGAATTGGGCGATCTGGCGCGTGACTTCAACGAATTATCCAGTGCGCTCGAGCGCAACAAGGATCTGCAGCGACAATGGCTGGCCGATATATCGCACGAACTGCGCACCCCAGTGCAGATCCTGATGGCCGAGACCGAGGCTGTCATCGACGGGATGCGCACGCCCAGTCGCGAAGGGTTCAAGTCGCTGTATGACGAGTCACATCGTCTTGCGCGACTGATCGATGATCTGCATAACCTGTCGCTTCTGGACGCCGGTATTGCCCGGCTGCGACCGGTGGTGGTCGATCTATCGGCTCTGGTGCGTAGTTGTGTCGCCGCCGAACAAACGCGATTCTCGCAGCGCGGTCTGCGAGTGATCGTCGCGCCGGATACGGGTGATGCGGCGTGCGCGATTGGAGATGCTGATAAGTTGCGCCAGGTCATCATGAACCTGCTGGAGAACAGCTTGCGCTACACCGATAGCGGTGGTGAGGTTCGCATTGCCGTCTCTGTGGTTGGTGACGCAGTGCATATGCGCTTCGAGGATTCATCGCCCGGTGTTGCCGAGCACGAGATCTCTCATCTGTTCGAACGGCTGTACCGCAGCGAGACCTCGCGAAACCGAGCCAGCGGTGGGGCGGGGCTGGGGCTGGCAATCGTGCAGTCGATCGTTGAAGCCCATGGTGGCCGCATCGTTGCCTCACCCTCAGCGCTGGGCGGGTTGCGTTTCGATATCGAGTTTCGCAGGGTCGTCTGAGTCATGAAAGATCAGCTGATCTTGATTGTCGAGGACGAAGAAAAGATCGCAGCTGTGCTACAGGAGTACCTGAGCGCGGCGCATTTCCGTACACATCGCATCGCCGACGGCAATGCCGTGTTGCCCTGGCTCCACAGCCACAAGGCGGACCTGATCCTCCTCGACCTCATGTTGCCGGGTACAGACGGCATGTCCGTGTGCCGCGAGATTCGCAAGACATCGGATGTGCCGGTCATCATGATTACTGCGCGGCGCGAGGAACGTGACCGCCTCGCGGGCTTCGATCTCGGCGTCGATGATTACATCTGCAAGCCATTCTCGCCGAAGGAGGTCGTGGCGCGCGTGGGCGCTTTGTTGCGTCGCTCCAAGGGCGAGAACCGAGCCGCACCGACTACCCGCCTGATGCTTGATCGCAGTACCTATTGTGTGACTTTTGGCGACCGCGCCGTAGCGCTGACCGCTCTCGAGTTCGGAATGCTCGATGCGCTGATGGGCAGTCCCGGACGCATCTTTACGCGCGACGAGATCATGGATCGTATTTATCGTGACTTCCGTATCGTCAACGACCGAACCATCGACAGTCATATCAAGAAGCTGCGCCGCAAGCTCGGTACGCTCGGTCTCGATGAAAGTCCGCTGCGATCGGTCTACGGCGTCGGTTACAAGTTCGATGCGTGACCCGCGAAGTAGCCCGTTTCATGTGGTGTAGCATTCAGTCAGGAAAATAAAAGCAGAGCAGAGCGATGACTGACTTCAGGGTTCGTTCCGGCTCAGCCAAAAAGGGGAAAAAGAGAATGGAATCGATCTGCATTCGCCGCAATATTCCGGTCCACGCGCTGACCCGAAAGGCATTCGCCCTCGCAGTGCTCATTCCGGCACTGGGGTTGTCAGCGGTCCCTGCGCGTGCGGCGGCGCCGGCGGTCAAGAGCAGCCCGAACATCGTCTTCATCCTGTCTGACGATCTGGGGTGGGGCGATGTTGGTTACCACGGCGCCGAATTCGCGACGCCTACGCTTGATCAGTTGGCGAAACGTGGCGTTGCGCTCAATCGCTACTACACCTACGCGGTCTGCAGTCCAACCCGCGCGGCACTCATGAGCGGCCGCTCATCGCTCGAAACTGGCGTCGATGCGCCGATCGCACGCGAAAAAGTCCTTCCGATGGACGCCAAGCTGTTGCCGCAATACCTCCACGATCGCGGCTACCAGACTGTGATGGTGGGCAAGTGGCATCTCGGGCAGGCCAGAACCGAGTACATGCCTTTCCGACGCGGCTTCGATTATTTCTATGGCTTCCTCGGAGGATTCATCGATCACTACACCCACCTCTCTGGTGAGGAAAGTCGACTCGACTGGCAGCGCAATGGCGCGTCGCTGCGCGAAACGGGATATTCCACGGATCTCTTTACTGCCGATGCCATCCGGCAGATCCGAGGACGCGACCGATCGAAGCCACTGTTTCTCTACCTCGCTTACGATGCGCCGCACACACCGCTGCAGGCGCCGCAGGATGAAATCGATCGGTTCAAGAACATAGCGGATCCGGCACGTCGCACTTATGCAGCCATGGTGCATCATTTCGACGCACAGCTGGCACGCGTGTTGGAGACCATCGAAGCCGAGGGCATGTCGAAGAACACCCTGATCATCTGGGCTAGCGATAACGGCCCTGCGCCCGGCGGTGGCTCGAGCAGCGGTGGGTTGCGTGGTACCAAGGGAACATCATTCGAAGGCGGGCAGCGCGTACCGGCTATAGCGTACTGGCCGGGGCACATCAGCGGAGGCAAGCCGCTCGAGTCGGCGGTCACGGTGCTCGACTGGTTTCCAACGCTGATCAGGCTGGCCGGCGGGACGGTGCCGACGGATAAGTTGATCGTAGGGCGTGATGTGTTGCCCGTACTCACTCGTCAGACCAGTGGGGCGCAGGCCAAGATGGTCATCGGCAATCATGCAGTGGCCAGTGGTGGCTTTTATGAGTCTGCATATCGATGGCCCTGGAAGGCACTGCGGGCGCCCAGCGCACTGGTGAGTCCGGAATCGTCCAAGGGTTCGGCGGCAAAGCCATCGACCGATAGTGATTCCCGCACCGTGATGCTCTTCGACGTGATGGCCGATCAGTACGAAAAGAACGACGTGTCGGCCAAGCATCCGGACATCTTGCGGCAACTGGTCGCGGATCTCGACGCCGCGCCCCACGCCAAGGAGAGCCTATCTGCCGCCGGGCAGGCGGAAGCCCAGCGTGCGACTGCTGCCAAGGCACAGCGCAGTGCCAGTACCAGTGCTGCGGCTGGAGGAATGGCCGATGATGTGATCGCCAGCGATCTGCCCAGCGGACCGGCTGCCATCTTCGCTCCACCGGGGATGCCCGGCGGCGAAAGCGTTTTCAAGGCTCTGACTGAAGAGCGCGGCGAGCCAGTTGCGGAAGCGTCGGCGCGTGCCTCGGCGGCTGCTGCAGTGGCGAAGTAGCGCGATACTGTTCGCAGTGTTGGGCTCTCTGGTCTTTTTTTGTGCTGCCTGCGTAAGAGACGCGCTCGCCCAATGACTCGTGGGGCGAACCAAGGCGGGGCTTTGCGACAGGGCAGCACGCTGCTGATACTGGGTATCGGCGCGTGCTATGTCTTGTCCGGATTTGCGGCGCTGCTTTACCAGACCGCGTGGATGCGCCAGTTTTCACTGGTTTTCGGGACTTCTGAGCTCGCTGTTGCGGCCGTGCTGTCAGCGTACATGGGCGGTCTGGCACTGGGTGCCGGACTGGCTGCACGACTGGTGCGGCGCGTTGTGCGCCCCGTGCTTTGCTACGGCCTGCTGGAAGGAGCCATCGCACTGTCGGCGCTGTTGGTGCCATGGCTGCTGAAGATGGCTGGCCTTCTCTACGTTGCGATTTTTGGTGGCCAGCCCCATCCGGTGGATGCAAGCGGCATGGGCCAGTCGCTTTTCTATCTGATCATTGCATTCGTTGTGATCGCGATTCCTACCACTTTGATGGGCGCTACGCTGCCGCTATTGACCAAGTATGTGGTGCGCTCTCGCCAGCAGATAGGATCGGGAGTTGCGTTGCTCTATGCGGCCAACACCGCGGGTGCCATCGCAGGGACTCTCGTAGCCGGATTTCTGCTTTTGCCTGCGTTGGGTCTGAGTGGCACGGTGCTCTTCGGCGTGGCTGTCAACGTACTGGTGATGGCGCTCGCATTGCTGATCTCCCGAAATATCGCCGCCCATGACCGATTGGAGAGTGCGGTTGCAGCGGGCGAGTCGCAGCCGGTGGAGGGCGAACTGCCAGGTATCTGCGGGTCTCGGTGGATTCTGCCGCTGATGCTGGTCTCTGGTGCCAACTCGTTCATCTACGAAGTGTTGTGGACGCGACTGCTGTCGCACATTCTCGGCGGCAGCATCTCGGCCTTCGCCACGATGCTCGCCGGGTTTCTGGGTGGTATTACCCTCGGCAGTGCGATTGCTGCCCGGATCGCCAGCAGTGTTCGCGCGTCCACTCTCTGGTTCGTCATCGTCCAGTGCGGTGTAGCCGTGGCGTCCATGCTCGTCTACGAGCTGTTGCCGTACGTCATTCCTGAGAACGGCGGACTGGAGGGCAACGTCGTTCTGGCGATCCTGGCGTTGCTTCCCGCGACACTTTTCATCGGCGCGACGTTCCCGCTGGCGGTCCGCATTCTGGCCACAGACAGTGTCGATGCAGCGCCGGCCGCGGCGCGAATCTATGCATGGAATACCCTCGGCGCCATCGTCGGCGCGACACTGGCGGCCTTTCTTCTCATACCGGCGCTCCGATATGAAGGTGCCGTTCGCTTTGCGGTGAACTGCAATGCCACGCTGGCGGTGGCGGCGGCATTGCTCGTCGCGCGGCAGCCGCGTCTGCTCACCTTGGTGGCGATGGTGTTTGCATCACTCACGCTAAGTTTCTATCGGCCAGCTATCCCCGAGGCCATCCTGCGCACCTCGCCGCTGTTCGCACACGTCGGTGGTGAGTTGCGGTACTACGGCGTGGGGCGCTCTGCCACGGTAGTCGTCATCGAGGAAAATGGTTTTCTGAATCTGCGGACCAATGGGCTGCCCGAGGCGTCTGCGAATGTGAAGGGTGCGCCGCCGGATCGTAGCAATCAGCGCATGCTCGCAACGATGCCAGTTCTTGCCCGCCCTGACCTCGATTCGATGTTGATCATCGGGCTGGGGGCGGGTGTCGCACTGGAAGGAGTGCCGCAATCGGTCAAGTCCGTCGATGTCATCGAGCTGGAGCCCGAGGTGGTCAGAGCCAATCGCTTCTTCAGCGATGAACGTGCAGTCGATCCGCTGCATGACCCGCGGGTGAACCTCGTGATCAACGATGCTCGCAGTGCTCTGTCGCTCACTGATAGACGCTACGGCGCCATCGTGTCGCAGCCCTCGCATCCGTGGACGGCCGGCGCCTCGCATCTCTATACGCGGGAGTTTATGACGCTCGCCAAGAATCACCTCGCGAGTAATGGCGTTTTCTTACAGTGGATGAACACCGAGTTCATCGATGAATATCTGCTCAGAGGGCTATGCGCGACGATGCTGGATGTCTTCCGCTATGTGCGCGTCTATCAGTGGGATCCCGATTCTTTGTTCTTCATTGGCTCCGATGAGCCACTTGAGGTGGAGGCCGGTATCGCCCGGACCGGGCGGCCGCTGCGCGACGATCCGCTGCGCTACCTGCAGAAGGGTGTTGGGTCGGTTGAGGATGTGGTTGCGGCACTGACGATGGATCAGACCAATGTTGTCGCATTCGCGCACGGGAGCGGACTCATCACCGACGATGACAACACGATGGCGACGCGCTCCGCGCGCTCGCTGCGAGATCGGTTCGTGTTGCGTGCCCGGCAACTCTCGCAGGCCATCGTGCCCTACGATCCTCTCCTGCAAGCCGACAGCAGACTGCGTCGGACGCTTGGTGCGGAGCTGAATTTCCCTTACGTTGCGCGGCGTCTCGAGTCGATGACCATGCGTAAGCGTGCCGTCGATCTGGCGGATTCGCTCATCAATGCGCGCGACCCGCAGGCGCTGGTCATGATTGGCTTGGGTCAGCAGGCGCAGGGGGACCGTCAGGAATCCCAGAAAAACCTGTTGCTGGCACTTCAGGCCGATGCAAATAACCAGCAGGCCCGATTTGCACTGCTGCAACCCTGGTTTCCGGAGATCCTCAGTCAGGGGAAGCTGCCGCCCTACGTCAGTGCCGCGTTGCCCGCATTGCGTGGCTCTGCTTTGGCGACACTGCGCGGACTGGAGTATGCCGGCAAAGGCAATATGGCCGATCTGGTTGCACTGGATGAATCACTGGCCGCAGTGCTTCCGTCTGACCTATGGTACGAGATCAGTGTCAAGTTGCGGGCCCTGTGGCGTATCCGGGTCAGGTTGCCGGAATACCAGCCGCGACTGGCGAATGAGGCCACGCAACTGATCGACAGCGCTCTGGCGCTTTCACAGGATCCGGAGTTCTATTTGCTGCGTATTGAATCGAGCAACGTGGCAGGAGAGCCGCTGGCCGCTGTCGAAACGGCCCTGCGCTTCATCTACGTGATCGACGCTGAGCTCCGGGCTGCGCAGGCGGGGCAACACGTCCTGGGTCGGGATTTTCAGGCGGCAAGGCTCGAGCAGGTGGGGCGGGTGGCTGAGCTCACTCGTGCCGCCATGAGGGATCAGAAAGTAACGACGGCGCGGAAACGGCTACTGGAGGCGTCTATCGAGCGGATCAGAGCCCGCCTCAAGGAAGCAGACAAATCCGGGGGCTAACGGGCGTGCATCCGCCATGCATGATTGATCACAAAGTTTGCACCATTCGGGCCTAGCGTTCCAAGGCTAAGCCAGTCCACTGGCTGCGATGATCAACAAAGGGGGGGTTATGAAACGATCGGTTCCAGTTTTTGCCACTGCCGCAATCTGTACGTTTGCCTATGCAGTCCAGCCTTTGGCGGCAGCCGAGGGCGCTGCGAGAGCCGCTGCAGCAGCTGAAGCCACTAGCACACTCGAAGAAGTGATCGTGACGGCCCGCAAGCGTGAAGAGTCGCTGCAGGACGTGCCGGTATCCATCTCCGTGCTCAACGACCAGACGCTGGCTGAAGCTGGCGTGTACTCGCAGCGCGATCTGTTCGAGCAGACGCCGGGCATGCACTACGACGTCATGATCGACCGCAATTCTCAGCTCTCGAGCGTGCGTGGCGTCGGCTCGACCGAGGCGGCCACCAACAAGACCAAGGTTAGTGCCTTCATTGACGGTATGCCGGTGCTCGGTTCGCAGGGCACGCTTCAATTGAAGGGTATTCGGCAGGTCGAGTTCTATCGTGGTCCGCAGAGCGCAGCCTTCGGTCGTTCGACCTTTGGCGGCGCCATCAACTACATCACCAAGGATCCGACGTCCTCCTTGACCGGAGCCGTCGACGGTGATTTCAATGATTATGGGCGCCGCGTCCTCAACGGCAGTGTCAGTGGCCCGATCACCGGTTCACTGGGCTACATCGTGAATGGAACCTATGAGGACAGCAGCTCGCCGGATTCATATGTGGCCTCCGACGGAACCCGCTATGGCACCCAGGCCACCAAGTCCGTGGATGGAAAGCTGGTGTTCAAGCCAACTGACAAGCTGGTGGCCAAGTTGCGCACCAGTTACAGCAGCACTCATGACGGTCCGCCCGTGGCCTTCTTCATCAACCAGGCTGCACGTGATGCCTGCTATGACGGCACATACCGGGCTGGTCTGGGTGGTGGTCTCTGGGCGCATGGCACTCTCGACTGCGACTGGTCGCAGGGTCATCAGATCCAGGCGCAGAACGATCGTTCTGCGCTCCTGATCAAGAACGGCGTGACCGACCCGAATATCCTGTTCCTTGCGCAGGCCAACTCGATCCCAAGCGATCGCATCGGCTCCTTCGACAAGAAGAACCGTACCTCGCTGCAGCTCTCCTATGACTTCGACAACAAGAGCACGCTGGATGTGTCGGGTTTCTACGGTCTGGAGCGTTACTTCCGTTCCAACGACACGAGTCAGACTTCTACCACGCCGATTTCCATTACGGCTCCGGTCACCACGGGCACGATGACGAACCCGTATTATGTGGTCAGTACCGCCATGGGTGCGGTGGTCGGCGACATCATGTCCGATCCCACCTTCATCGAAGAAAAGTATGTTGAGGCGCGCTGGTCGTCACCGAGTGCCAATCGGCTGCGTTATTTGCTGGGCGCCTCGTACTACAACTACTACTTCAATACCAACATCTACACACAGGGTTTCGGCGCGTTCCTGCAGGGCCCTGCAGGAACGCGCCGAAACCCTGT
>CAYFPW010000050.1:0-9135 GCA_964345055.1 uncultured Steroidobacteraceae bacterium
CCGCCAAACAGCGCCAGCGCCGTGATGCAGGTGAAATTGTACGGGTGTGGCAGCAGACGTGTGGCTGCGGCCCCGAGAATCATCAGGACGAGGGCGGACATTCGAACATTTTGCATGGCGGTTCTCTCTGGCGTTGACGGCATCGTTCAGTGTCGCCAACGCGGCAAAACCGCAGCCCCTGGCGCACCCCGGCCAACGACGAGACGACAGCGCTGGCCAGGTTTCCTGACTTCCGGCTCGGTTGCCCTACCCGCCTTCCCAGGCCGTGGCCCAGTGGCATCATGGATAGTGACTTGCCGGTCACAGTTGCGGGGGCAGCCGCGGCTTTAAACCGCGTTCCCTCAAGGCCCTTGCGGGCAGCCAGCGCACCCGAGGACAGTAGCCGAGCACGCGCGGACGGTCAATGCCGTTACCAGCGAGGCCTGACGCCGCGCGCATTCGATATAGTGCCGGCATGGTGGACACGACCATCAGTGAGCTCGAGTGGCAGGCTCTGCGCGTCAGTTGCGCAGTGGCTTGGCGCAGCGCTGTGTACTCCTTGCCCTTGGCAATTGCAGTGGCGTGGGCCCTCACCCGACGTCGCTTCGTGGGTCGATTCGCACTCGATGCGCTTATCCACCTACCGCTGGTTTTGCCACCGGTACTCATCGGCTACGGCCTGCTGTTGCTGTTCGGTATCCATGGCCCTATCGGCGCCTGGCTGCAGAAGCACTTCGACATTCGCCTAGTCTTTTCCCTGCAAGGTGCGGCGTTGGCCAGTGCGGTGATGACATTCCCGCTGCTGGTCCGTTCGATACGGATCGCGCTCGAGCATGTTGACCAAGGTCTTGAAGAGGCGGCGCGGACGCTCGGGGCAGGCGCTCTCGACCGCTTTGTGACCATCACGCTGCCACTGATGAGTCCCGGAGTCCTCGCTGGCGCCATCACGGCATTTGTCGCCGCTCTCGGCGAGTTCGGAGCGATCATCACTTTTGCCGGCAACGTGCCAGGGGAAACCCAAACCCTGCCGCTGGCGCTGTATTCCGCGCTGCAACGTGTCGATGGCGACGCGCTCGCCGGCCGACTGGCGCTGATTTCACTGGGTATCGGCACCGCTGGCCTCGCCCTCGCTGAGTTTGCTAACCACAGTCTGCGCAGGCTCCTGGGTCGCCCGGGGACGAACTGATGCTGCACATCCGCCTGACCAAGCAACGTGGCGAATTCCGCCTCGATGTCGATTTCAGCGCACAGAGTCCGGGAGTGATTGCTCTCTTTGGTCGCTCCGGCAGCGGTAAGACCTCCCTTGCACAACTGCTGACTGGCTTGCTCACCCCCGACAGCGGTGTGATCGAGTTGGACGGCGCTCGCCTGTACGACAGCGCGAAAAAACTCTCGGTGCCCACCGAAGACCGACGCATCGGCTATGTATTTCAGGATGGGCGCCTGTTTCCACACCTCACTGTCCGATCCAACCTGCTCTATGGCTGGAAGCGGCGGCCCTCCGGCACCCCGCGTGATGCAGGCCTGCCGGCGAAGTTAATTCATTTGCTGGGACTGGAAAGCCTACTAGAACGGCGACCCTGGCAGCTCTCGGGAGGTGAGCGGCAGCGGGTGGCATTAGGCCGCGCGCTGCTGGCGCATCCGCGTCTGTTGTTGCTTGACGAACCACTCGCGGCACTGGATCAGAGCCGTCGCGAAGAGGTGCTGCCCTACCTCGAGCGCGTCCGGGATGAATGGCGCATACCGATTATCTACGTCAGTCACCAGTTCGACGAAGTCCTGCGACTGGCCACACACGTGGTACTGATGGAACAGGGTGTGAGCGTCGCTAGCGGCGACGTCATCACCGTCAGCCGAGATTCACGACTGCGTGCCATCGTCGGTACTGAGGCGCTCGGTGCTGTGGTCGACGCGACACTGGCACAGGTGGCCGACGACAGCGGCTTGGGCGTCGTACACGTCGGGCACGGCACGCTGCAGCTGCCCACCGGTCAGCTGCAACCGGGCCAGCGCATGCGTCTGCAACTACTGGCCCGCGACCTGATTTTGGCGCTCCACGCGCCACACGGACTCAGTGTCCGTAACCGCCTCTCGGGAACGATCATCGAAATGTGTCCCGATGACGCGCACTCGTTGCTCGTCTCAGTGGATGTCGGCGGGCCAGTACTGATTGCGCGTGTGACCTCGCTCTCAGCCACAGAGATGGGCCTACGCGTAGGTCTGCAGCTATGGGTGCTCGTAAAATCCGTGACGCTGCGACCCTTCGCCCATCGCGGCGATTGATCGATCGTCAGCGGCGACTACGCGCTGCCGGCGAATGCCCCAGTATCCGCGCCTGTGCCGCAAAGTTCTGCGCCAATTGGCCGCAGACAATGTCACACAGCTGGTAGACCCGCGGATCAGCGATCTCATAGATCGCTACAGTGCCTTCTGAACGTCGACTGACCAGGCCATACCGAGCCAGCGTGGCCAAGTGCTTGGAGGTATTCGCCTGGCTGCAGCCCAGCAACTCCGTGAGTTCGGAGACATTGCGAGGCCGCTCACGCAGGGCGTTCAGCGCCCGCAATCGCTGCGGCTCCGACAGGGCACGGAAATAATCGGCGACATGCGCCAGAGCACGATCGTCCAGAGCTTTCATGGGAGTCGAGTTTAGCTCAAATACTTATTGCGTACATCGCCATATACGAATATTGTATCAGGCAAAGAGGATCTCACTCCATGCGCCTAACCAATACCCTGCCCCTCCTGCTGCCCATAACCCTGCTCAACCTAGCGGTCGCGGCCACACCAGAGGCCACGCTGCGCGTACAGCAGACTTCCAGCGGAGGCACCTACGCCGTGCTCGGCACGGTCGAGGCCGTCAGACAGGCCAGCCTTCAGGCGCAGGTGGCCGGACGCATTACCGAAGTGCTGGTACGCAGTGGCGAAAGCGTCCGGGCAAATGCCCCACTTCTACGCATTGATCCCAGCGCAGCCGATGCAGCGAGCGCAGCCAGTGAAGCGCAGGCTGCTGGCGCTGCGGCACAATTGCGCGAGGCACGCGCCGCTTTCGCCCGTGCGCAGACTCTGCGGGCCAGCGATTACATCAGCGAAGCAGCACTGCAGCGCGCCGAAGCTCAACTTCGCAGTGTCGAGGCGCAAGCCAACACTGCCACCGCGCAGTCCCGCGGCGCCAACACCCTCAACGCCTGGCATGTGCTTCGCGCGCCCTATAACGCCACGGTAACTGCAGTAAACGTCACGCCCGGCGATCAGGCACAGCCTGGCCGCACGCTAGTGACCCTGTATGCACCGGGGCCACAGCGCATCGTGGCTCACATCCCTGAAGAGGTCGCTCGCCGCCTCCAGACAAACGTAGCGCTGCAACTCCAGCTTGCCTCATCGAACAGCGCCCTCCGGTCCCTGCCGCTGAAAGATTGGCAACGCATTGCAGCCGTTGATCCGCAGAGCCGTACTGTCACGATTCGCGCGGAATTGCCTGCTGGTTTGGGCCTCGAACCCGGCAACATGCTCCGTCTACTGCTGCCCACCACTGACAATCCGGCTCAGATGCGCATACCCGCCAGCGCCGTGGTTCGCCGGAGCGAAATTGCGGGCGTCTATGTTCTGGACTCAAGCGGCGCGCCTCATCTGCGGCAGCTTCGTCTCGGACCGGTGGTGGACGGTCAGGTGGCAGTGCTGGCTGGATTGTCGGATGGCGAGCTCATCTCCACTGATCCGCAGGCCATGATGCGGCGTCAGGACAAACCATGAGCGACGGTTCTGCACAGCGCCTTGGGATCGCCGGGCGAATCGCCCGCTATTTCCAGGCGGCGCGTATCACCCCGCTTCTGGCGTTAGTTGCGCTACTGCTCGGCGTCTTCGCACTCAGTGTGACGCCGCGTGAGGAGGAGCCGCAGATCGACGTCACCATGGCGAACGTACTCATACCGTTCCCCGGCGCATCGGCACATCAGGTGGAGCAGGCTGTTGCGGGCCCGGCCGAACAGGTCCTGTCGCAAATGGCCGGTATTGAACATGTCATGTCGGTTTCGCGCCCAGGGTTGGCGGTGCTGACCGTGCAGTTCAAGGTGGGTCTGCCACGCACTGAGGCTTTGGTGCGTCTCCACGACACATTGCAATCCCATCGAGACTGGCTGCCGGCTGGGCTGCCGGTCGGACAGCCTCTGATTAAACCCAAGGGCATCGATGACGTGCCCATCCTCACGCTGACGCTCTATGACCGCCGACCCGAGTACGGCAGTCACGAACTAAGACGCATTGCCGAGTCGCTGGAGGCTGAGCTCAAGCGCGTTCCGGGAACCCGCGAGGTCAGCACAGTGGGCGGCCCGCGCCACGCGGTCAACATTACGCTTAATCCCGAAGCACTGCGCAACGCTGGATTGAGCGTTGGCGATGTGCGCGGTGCGCTGCAGTTGGCCAACACCGCATCTCAGGCCGGAACCGTCGTCAACGGCAATGCCGCACTATCCGTCGATGCCGGCGAATTTCTGCCGGATGCTGCATCCGTCGCCGATCTCATCGTCACAGTCCGTGGCGGCCGTCCGGTGTACCTGCGTGATGTCGCCAGCGTCAGTGATGGCCCGCTGCAGCCAGACAACTATGTCTGGTTCGGCCAGCGCACGGACCCAGGCGTCGACTACCCCGCAGTCACACTGGCCGTGACGAAGAAGCCGGGTCAGAACGCCGCCAGCGTGACGCGAGCGCTGCGTGAGCGAATCGCTGCACTACAGAACACCCTGATTCCTGACGGTGTTGGGGTCGAAATCACCCGCGACTACGGCAGCACCGCCAATGAGAAGGCCCTCAAGCTGATCGAGAAGCTGCTGTTCGCCACCTCCTGCGTGATAGCGCTGGTGTGGTTAACCATGGGTCGCCGCGAAGCGGCCATTGTCGGCATTGCCGTGGCACTCACCCTGACTGTTACGCTCTTCGCATCCTGGGCCTGGGGCTTCACACTCAATCGCGTCAGTCTGTTCGCGCTGATTTTTTCGATCGGCATTCTGGTGGATGACGCTATTGTGGTGGTCGAAAGCATCCATCGGCGTCTCGCAGGACGGACAGGCCAAAGAGCCGCGGACATCATTCCCGCAGCCGTCGACGAAGTGGGCAATCCCACCATCCTCGCAACGCTGACCGTAATCGCAGCCTTGCTGCCGATGGCCTTCGTCAGTGGGCTGATGGGTCCGTACATGGCGCCGATCCCGATCAACGCCTCGATGGGCATGCTGATCTCGCTCGCCATCGCTTTCATTCTCACGCCCTGGCTGGCCCATCGATGGCTGGCGCGCGACTCGGCCCACAGTGAGGCTGCTGCTGAACCGGACTGGATCACTACTTGGGTCCGGAAGCTGTACCCGCCCTTCCTCGACGCGCAACACGGTCAGCGCCGCCGACGTATTTTATGGCTCGCGGTGCTGGCCATGATTGTGGTGTCGCTCCTGTTGCCAGCTGTGCAATGGGTGGCATTGAAGATGCTGCCATTCGACAACAAGTCCGAACTGCAGCTGGTGCTCGACATGCCGGAGGGTACGGCACTGGAAAAAACCAACGCCACGCTAGCGGAGATGACCCGCTATCTGGCTACAGTTCCGGAGGTGCGCAGCTACCAGGTCTATGCCGGGCTCTCTGCTCCGATCAACTTCAACGGCTTGGTGCGTCAGTACTACCTGCGCAATAGCCCTTCGCTGGGCGATATTCAGGTCAATCTCGTGGAGCGCAGTGACCGCAAGGCAAAGAGCCATGAGATCGCAGAGCGTATTCGACCTCCCCTAGCTGCTATTGCCAGCGCCGCTGGCGGTGCGCTGAAGGTGGTCGAGGTACCGCCCGGCCCACCGGTGCAGGCCCCTATCGTTGCAGAAATCTACGGTCCCGATGATGCCGGGCGATTGCAGCTTGCGCGCAGCGTTCGACAGACGCTGGCCTCTGGTCAGCATATCGTCGACGTCGATGCCTCTTACGTCGCAGAGGCGCCGCGCAAGGTCCTCGCCATCGATCGCGCACGCGCCGCCCTCGCCGGTGTCAGCCAGGCGGAAGCTGTGCAGACCCTGCGCATCGGACTGAGTGGCGACGATGCCGGCTTTCTCAATGACGGTTCAAAATATCCCACACCGCTGCGCATACAGCTCTCGCCCTCAGCACAGGGCAACTTGGACGAATTGAACGCGCTGCCCGTACGCAGCGCCACCGGCAGCGTGATACCGGTGGGCAGCCTGCTCTCGCCATTGGATGCGCAGGTAGAACAACCGCTATTCCACAAAGACCTGCTGCCCGTCACCTACGTCACCGGCGACATGGCCGGCGGCGCTGACAGCCCGCTGTACGGCATGTTCGGCTTGCGCAAGTCGATCACGGCGCTGAAGGCGCCAGACGGTGGCCGAGTCTCCGAACTGTTCATCTCGCAGCCTGAGGACGCCTATCGCGGCTATGCCTTGAAGTGGGATGGTGAGTGGCAGATCACCTACGAGACATTCCGCGACATGGGAGCCGCCTATGCGGTGGGCCTGGTGCTGATCTATCTGCTGATCGTCGCCGAATTCGGCTCTTATCTGCTGCCACTGATCATCATGGCGCCAATTCCATTGACCATCGTCGGCGTCATGCCAGGCCATTCGCTGCTTCGCGCGCCGTTCACGGCAACCTCGATGATTGGCATGATCGCACTGGCTGGCATCATCGTACGCAACTCCATCCTGTTGGTGGATGCCATACGCCTTCAAACCGCTGCGGGCGTCGCGCTGACCGAGGCGATCATCAACTCCGTGGCGGCACGTGCTCGGCCCATCGCCCTGACTGCACTGGCGGCCATGCTCGGCGCCCTGTTCATCCTCGACGATCCTATCTTCAATGGACTGGCCATCTCGCTGATCTTCGGCATCCTGGTCTCGACCTTGTTGACACTGATCGTCATCCCGCTGCTGTACTTTGTGGCCTATCGCACGAGCACACCCGTTCTTTCCATACCCACGGATCTCGGTTCCAATCCATCGGAGGCAACATGAGCACTTGGCGCATCACCCGTGTCATCGCAGGCACATTAGTCTTGGTATCCCTGCTCTTGGGCGTAACGGGCAGCCCGCTATATCAGAGCGGAAATTGGCTGTGGCTCACGGCCTTCGTCGGCCTGAACCTGCTGCAGAGCGGCCTGACCCGCTGGTGCCTGATGGAGCGCATCCTGCGCCGCATCGGGTTGCCGGTGGTTGGCGACTGAGGCACAGCGCGTGCAGAAGCTCCTGCAGCCGAATTTCGGGCGTGCATTGGCGGGGGCGCTGCTATTAAGCAGCGCCTTCTCCCTGGCCATGGCGGCCGAGACATCGGGCTTTACGGGATTGCGACAGAGCTGGGAAGCCAGCCTGCAGAACGACCCAGCATTCGCTGCCATTGAGGCACGCCACGAAACCAGCCGAAGCAAGCTCACCGAGGCCAGAGCGCTCTGGCTTCCAACATTAAGCGCTGAGGGTGGAATTGGCCGCGGCGATCAGCAAAGCGAAACTCGTGGCGCCGCTTTCTCGACGCCCACACTGCCCGAGACCCGGGGTGTGAATTTCCTCACCCAGATGGATACAAGCACACGTAGCCACTGGAGCTTCGAGGCACGGCAGCCGCTGCTCGACAATGACCGGCGCATTGATGCCTCAGTCTTAAGAAATGCTGCCAATCAAGCTGAGGTGCAATATCTCGACGCACGACAACAGCAAATACTGAAGGTGGCTGAGGCGTGGATCGGCGCAATCAATGCCGCCAATGATCTGAGCGCTGTGCAGCGGCTGATCGCCGCGGCGGATCGCGCCGGAGGCCTGGCTCAGGCACGCTATGACGCCGGCGAACTCCCGATCACTGATTTGCGTGATGCCCAAGCACTACGCGATACCACTGCGGTGCGTTTGCTGGATGCGCGTAACGCTCTGGACGTCGCGCAGCTTAAATTCACTCATCTGACCGGACTGCAGCCGCCCACCGCCCTACCGCTTCCTGACGTTACGCCGCATGGACTGGCCCTCGAAGAGCGTTTCGAGCTCTGGCAGCAACGCGCACAGCAGAGTAGCCCGCAACTGATATTGCAGACTCTTCGCAGCGCACAGGCCGACAGCGAAGTCAGTCGTCATGGTGTACTCGCTGGTGCACAAGTCTCAGTGGTTGCCATCACCGGGCGGAGCCTTGCTACAGGCTCCGGCAGTTACGGCCGATCGGTGCAGGAGTCCCAGGACTCACTGCTTGGGCTGGAAGCCCATATCCCTCTCTTTACCGGTGGCATGCGCAGCGCACAGCGCAGCGAAGCCCGGGCGTTGGCTCGTGCAGCTTCCGCCGATCTTCAGTCCGCTCGTCAGCAATTGGATGAACAGTTACACGCGGCCTGGCTACGACTGACAACAGCCGAGTCTCGTCGCAAGGCACTGGCTCGCGCAGCCAGTTCGGCCGCAATGCGTCTGGATGCGACGCGTATCGGCCTCGAAGCCGGTGACCGCACCACACTGGACGTCCTCACAGCAGAGAGCGATCAGCTGCGCTTGGACGCCGAACGCCAGCGCGCTTCGCTCGACTTGTTACTGGCCGATCTGAATCTGCGCGCCCTGACTGGCACGCTCAGCCCAGAAACCTTAGAGCACTTTGACGACTGGCTAACACCCTCTATCGCGGCGCACTGAGACCTAGAGTCCACGCTGCTGCTACCTCGGGGCGCCGTGCTATCTTTTAGCCCATGAGCGAAGAGATCGAGCGGGATGTTCTGGAGTATGACGTTCTGGTTGTCGGCGCTGGGCCGGCGGGACTGGCAAGCGCCATTCGACTGAAACAGCTGCGACCAGACTGGACCATTGCCGTCCTCGAAAAGGCCGCTGCGGTCGGGGCACAGGCGCTCTCCGGTGCGGTGTTGGAGCCCGGTCCGCTTGACGAACTCATGCCTGAATGGCGTGCCGCACCTCCGGGCATCTGTGTACCGGCCACCCGCGACGAGTTCTCTTTACTCACACGGAACGGTCGCATCCGGCTGCCGGTACCTCCGCAGCAGCATAATCGTGGCAACTTCATCATCTCGCTCGGGCTACTGACCCCCTGGCTGGCACAGCGGGCCGAGGCGCTAGGCGTTGATATCTTCCCCGGCTATGCCGCAGCGTTGCCGGTGTATGACCCGTCCGGTGCCGTACGGGGCGTGCAGAT
>CAYFPW010000051.1:0-2811 GCA_964345055.1 uncultured Steroidobacteraceae bacterium
GTGGGTGATGATACTGTTGGCAGCGGTGCATTCGCTGGCGGCGACGCCCCAGTTCTGCGCCGCTGCTGCAACCAGCATCTCGCGTGCCGCAGCCGACATCCGACGCAGCTCGTTGTACCAGCCGCGTACCGCAAAGCTTCCCACCGTCGTCTGCCGGTTGTTGAGCGGATTGTTGTAAACCCGATCAGCGGGCGCATCAGCGACTTGCAGTTTGCGCCAGTCGCCACCGAGCTCTTCCATCATGATCATGGGCAGGCTGGTATGGCCGCCCTGGCCCATTTCGACCGCAGGGGTGGTGATTGAGATGGTGCCATCGGGCGCGATTCGGATGAACGCATCGGGAGGGCGCGTGGGTTGTGCGGCTCCCGGTCGCTGACCGGCACCAGCCTGCTGGGCATTCAGTCGCAGTCCGATTGCAAGACCGCTGCCAAGTGTTGCGGCGGCGTAGAGAAAATCGCGACGGGAAACGGCCGGAGTATCGGCGGATGGACTTTGGCCCATTTGAAAACCCCCTCCAGATCTATTCTGCGTGACATTCTAACGGAACGACTGCCGCTCTGTGACGTCCGCCGCTTTCTGGTACATTTGCGAATCATGAAATGGTTTGCTGCCGTGCTGGGACTCGCGCTGGTGCTGTTGCAGTACCGGTTGTGGCTCTCCGAGGACGGGGTTCGCGGCGTCATTCAGATGCGGGCGGCCGTTGCTGCACAGCGCGCACAGAACGACCGCCTAGCCGAACGTAATCTGCAGCTTGCCGCCGAAGTGCGCGATCTCAAGCAGGGTGACGAGGCTCTGGAAGAGCGTGCCCGCAACGATCTGGGCATGATTGCCACCGGCGAGACCTTCATTCAGGTGGTGCAGGGCAGGGGCAGTCCGTCGGTCAACAGCGCCGCGCCTGCCACCCCGCCCACGCGCTCCGCCGCCCACTAGGCTCTCTGGCCGATGTCTTCGTTGCCGCCCTATTGGCTGCTGATGCCGGCCGCTGGCACCGGCTCGCGATTTGGCGGAGCCATTCCCAAGCAGCATCTTCCGCTGGCCGCTTCCACGGTGCTTGAGCACTCGCTCCGACCCTTCCTCGCGGATCCGCACTGCCGCGGCGTAGTGCTCGCGATGGCAGCGGGTGATGAGCGCCGCTCCGCGTTGCGCTCAAACTTGCCGCCGATGGTCCGGTTTGTCGATGGCGGTGCCGAGCGCGTCGATTCGGTCCTTGCAGCTCTGGATGCGCTGCAAGGCCTGGCGGGCGATGAAGACTGGGTGCTGGTGCACGATGCAGTGCGCCCCTGTCTGGCGGCCAGCGACCTGAAGCGCTTGCTGCAAGTTGGCCAGAGTTCGGCGGACGGTGCGCTGTTGGCAGCGCCGGTGGCTGACACGCTGAAGCGTGCCGGCAGCGACGGGTCGGTGACGGCCACGCTGCCGCGAGCAGGTCTGTGGCGGGCTCTGACTCCGCAGATGTTTCGTATCGGCGCGCTGCGCGGAGCGCTGCGCTCAGCCCGGGACGGCGGACGTGTTCCAACGGATGAAGCCGAGGCGATGGAATGGCAGGGTGCCCGGCCGCTGCTGGTGGCTGCCGGGCACAGCAATATCAAGATCACCACGGTTGATGATTTGCCTTTGGCCGCGGCGATATTGATCTCACGCGTAGGAGAAGCACCATGATCCGGGTGGGAAGCGGTTACGACGTCCATGCCTTCGGGCCCGGCGATCACGTCATGCTCGGCGGCGTGCGTGTCGAGCACAGCAGTGGGGTGCAGGCCCATTCCGACGGCGATGTGTTGTTGCATGCGCTGGTGGATGCCTTGCTTGGTGCGGCCGCTCTGGGCGATATCGGCCAGCATTTTCCGGACACGGATCCGCAATGGCGTGGTGCCGCGAGTCGCAGTTTCGTTCTCGCTGTCCTGCAGAAGCTAGAGCAGCAGCATTGGCGTGTCGTGAATGTCGATCTCACGCTGCTGGCGCAATCGCCGCGTATTGCGCCTCATCGGGAGACTATCCGGGTGCAGGTGGCGACGCTGCTTGGCCTGCCGACCAACTGCGTGAACCTCAAGGCCACTACGCCAGAGCATCTCGGCGCGCTCGGCCGCGGTGAGGGCCTGGCCGCCATGGCAACGGTCTTGATCGAGAGCGTGCCCGCGCGTCCGGTCAGCGGCGGGTGAGGAAGGCTGGCGCCGCTTCAGCGTCGCGCTGAGAGCAATACCAGCGTTGCACCGGTGCCGCCGTCGCGCGGGCGGGCCGAGGTGAAGGCCAGCACTGCATTGGCCCGACGCAGCAGCGTATTCACTGTCTGCTTAAGAATCGGGCCGCCGGGTCCGGAGCGCATGCCCTTGCCGTGGATGACGCGTACGCAGCGCAGGTCGCGCGAGCAGGCTGAACCGAGGAAGGCAACCAGCTGCACGTGAGCCTCGCGCCCGGTGCAGCCATGCAGGTCGAGTTCATCCTCGATGCGATAGTCGCCGCGGCGCAGTTTCTGTAGGACCGTGTTCGCGATGCCATCCCGACGGTAGTTCAATTCATCCAGTGGCTGTGTCTCGATGAACGGGCCGGGCCGCCCGAGACTCTCAGCGAGCACGGCGGCACGCTCTGCGCGGGCGAAGCGCGCGCGAGCGGGCCGACGTCGCACCGGTGCCATGACTCGGCCATGGGCCTTGAGGGGCCGCACATCCTGCACGGCCGACCGGAACAGCTTCTTGTCATGCTCATCTGTCATGCACAGAAATCCGACCGCACCCTTTGCCGATGGGTGCGCCCATCAGTATATTGGTATGCGTTGAAAATACTCATCAGCAATGACGACGGCTACCGCTCGCGCGGGAT
>CAYFPW010000051.1:2911-8937 GCA_964345055.1 uncultured Steroidobacteraceae bacterium
GGTATGCGTTGAAAATACTCATCAGCAATGACGACGGCTACCGCTCGCGCGGGATTACGGCCCTGCGCAATGCGCTGGCCGGTCTCGCGGACCTCACGACCGTGGCCCCCGACCGCAACCGCAGTGGTGCGAGCAACTCCCTGACGCTCGAGGTGCCTCTGCGCGTGCTCAACATCGAGCCGGGCCTGTATGCCGTCATGGGTACACCCACCGACTGCGTGCACCTGAGTATCTCGGGACTGTTCGAGACGCACTTCGACATGGTCGTCAGCGGCATCAATGAAGGCGCCAACCTCGGCGATGACGTGCTGTATTCGGGCACGGTTGCGGCAGCCATCGAGGGCCGGTTTCTGGGCTTGCCCACGGTGGCCATCTCGCTGTGTACCGCGCCGGGCTCAGGGCAGCATTTCGACACGGCAGCGCGGGTTGCGCAGCGGATCGTCTCCGGGCTGCTGCGTCAGCCGCTGGAGAGCGAACTGGTGCTGAACGTGAATGTGCCGGACGTGCCGTGGGATGAGCTGGGCGGATTCGTCGCCACTCGACTGGGGCGGCGCCATGAGTCGGAGCCGGTCATCGCGGCCAGCGATCCCCGCGGACGACCGGTGTACTGGATCGGGCCGGCGGGTGAGGGCAGTGACGTGGAACCGGGTACGGATTTTCATGCCATCGCGCATCGCCAGGTCTCGATTACGCCGCTGACGGTCGACATGACGCGCCATGCGGCACTGCCCGCGCTGAATAGCTGGCTGTCGGTCCTGCAGTGAAAGAGTCGCGGCTGACGGGGATTGGCATGACCTCGGCGCGCACGCGTGACCGTCTGGTCGAGCGGCTGCGCGCGCAGGGCATCCGCGATGAGCGTGTGCTGGACCGAATCCGCAGTGTGCCGCGCCACATCTTCGTTGACGAGGCGCTGGCCAGTCGCGCCTACGAAGACACGGCGCTGCCTATTGGCTTCAGCCAGACCATCAGTCAGCCGTACATCGTGGCGCGCATGACGGAAGCGCTGCTCGTCGGTGGGCCGTTGAAGCGGGTCCTAGAGGTGGGTACGGGATGTGGCTACCAGACTGCAGTGCTGGCGCCCTTTGTCGGCAAGATCTATTCCATCGAGCGTGTGGCCGGACTGCATCTGCGCGCCAAGCGCCATCTCAAGGAGCTGCAGATCAGCAACGTGCTGCTCAAGCACGGAGACGGCTTTGGCGGCTGGAAGTCGCAGGCGCCTTTCGATGCGATCATCGTGGCGGCGGCACCGCTGTCAGTGCCCGAGGCGCTGCTCAATCAGCTGGCCAAGCATGGGCGCCTGGTGGTTCCAGTGGGCCCGGAGCGGCGTCAGGAACTGATCCTCTATCGTCGCAGCGACAAGGATGGATTTGAGCGGCGCTCACTGGGTCCCGTGAGCTTTGTTCCATTGCTTGGCGGGACTATTTGATCCGACAATCGAGTTTATGAAAATTATATAAACCATTGATAAATAAATAATAAAAAAAATCTTGTCAGTCAGTCTGTGCTGCGGCTAATATGAAATTGTTGTCATCTTTGGTGACGGCCCTCAGAGCGAGGCGCACCGGATGAAGACACAGGAAAGACGATCGCTCACAGAGTTCAGAACAAAAACAAAAACCACTGCAGAGAACAACAAAAAACGACAGTTATTCGATTCTGTCAGCTTCGGATATCTGGTTTGTAGAGTGGTCAGATCGTCCTGTGTCTTCTTCCGGTGCGCTTCACCGGGCCAGAATCAACCCGGCCACCACCTCGCGCCCTTCCTGACTGAGCAGGTTGTAGGTGCGGCAGGCCGCTCCCAGTTCCATGCATTCCAGCGCCACTCCCAGCGCTTCCATTTCGCGCCGCAGGCCGGATGGCGGATGTGCCGGCGGGCCGCTCTGACCGATCAGCACAATGCGCGGCCCGAGTTCCAGCAAGGGTTCGAGCTGCGCGCGATCCAGTGAGGCGATGCCGCTGACCGTCCAGCCGGTGCGTAACTGACCCAACCCGAGGATGCAGGACTCGCGGACACACTGGTCTTCGATCCACAGTTCCGTGGACGTATAGCGTCGCACCCGCAGTGCGGTGGACTGATTGTCCAGTGTCAGCAGCATGGCGCGGTACGATACGCCATCATGACGCGCGCTGTCCTTGTCCTCGCTGATCTCTATCCCGAATCCGGTCACATGCCAACGCTGGAGTCCGTTCCGCGCCTGGGCGTGCTGGAGCAGTGTCTGGCGCGCGCGGAGTGCGAGCCGCTGGCCACTGGCGGTTGGCGCTCCTGGCTCGCTGGCCAGTTGGGCGCGCCCGCTGCCGATGCGATGGCGCCCACGGGCTGTTGGTTTGCCACGCCGGTGCACTATGTGGCCGGACTCGACACGCTGCGGCTGCATCCCGACGGATTGCTGCGCCTGTCGCTGTCGACTCAGCAACAACTCGCTGAGGATTTCGCCCGGGTCTTTGCCGACTCAGGCTGGCGGTTGCTGCCCACGGATGCGCGTGACCTGCTGCTGCAGGGGCCGGCCTTGGATGCCGAGGCACCGGATCCGGCATTGTTTCGCGGTCAGAGTGCGCGCGATGCGGCACCACGGGGCGGCGGCAGCGCGTCGTTGCGACAGCTTCAGAGCGAGATCGAAATGTGGCTGCACGAGTCCGGTGTCTACGGTACGACGCAGTCGCCACCGCTGAAGGTCAATGGGCTGTGGCTGTGGGGGCGTTGGCTGGCACCGCAGCTGTTCAGTGCTGCCAGTGCCGCCGGGGATGGATCGCACTCCGTCGGCGAGAGTCGCGTCCATGTGTACGCCGATGATCTGGGTGCGCGGGCCAGTGCCGCGGCCGCTGGCGTGGCGCATTTCGGTCTGCCGGAGCGATGGCCCGTGGACGAGCGTCCGGGTGACCGGTATGGGGTCATCACGGTGCAGGGGATGAATGTGTCGCAGCAAATGGAACAGCTCGAGCAGCATTGGCTGCTGCCCGCGCTGGCCGCGCTGTCGGCCGGCCGGATCACGACGCTAGAGCTGGTCTGCGGGCTGCGCCATTGGCGACTCAACTCCGCGGCGCGCTGGCGTTTCTGGCGGCGGCGCAGCCACTGGCTGCCGGAGCTGCTGGCATGCTGACGCTGTCGCGCCGCGCGCTCTCGGCAGATCCGGATTCACTCGATCCCTCACTCCATCCGGTACTGCGTCGCGTGTATGCAGCGCGCGGGATTCAGGCGATGTCCGAGCTCGCGCACTCGCTCGACACGCTGTTGCCGGTCGGGACGCTGACCGGGGTTCAGGCCGCGGCGGAGTTGTTGCTCGTGCATCGTGGCCAGCGCATCACGGTGGTGGGTGACTTTGACGCCGATGGTGCCACCAGCACGGCACTGGTCCTGCGCGCGCTGCGGAGCTGGGGGTTTACGGATACTGATCATCTAGTACCCAACCGCTTTGAGTTCGGCTACGGCCTGACGCCGGAAATCGTGCAGCTGGCCATCGAGCGTGGTTCGCGGCTGATCGTGACTGTGGACAATGGTGTGGCCAGCAACGCGGGTGTGGCGGTGGCGCGCGCCGCGGGGGTCGATGTGTTGGTCACTGATCATCACCTGCCCGGCGATACGCTACCGCAGGCCAGCGTCATCGTGAATCCCAATCTGCCTGGCAGTGACTTTGGTAGCCGCGCACTAGCCGGAGTTGGTGTCGCTTTTTATGTGCTGGCGGCGCTGCGGCGCCGGCTGGATGCTGATGGTCTGCTGCCGCCGGGCGCGCCGCTGGTCACGCAATGGCTGGATCTGGTGGCGCTGGGGACGGTGGCGGATGTGGTGCCACTGGATCACAACAATCGCGTGTTGGTCGCGCAGGGTGTGGCGCGCATTCGCACCGGTCGGTGTGTGCCCGGGATCAGCGCGCTGTTCGCTGTCGCGAATCGTGACCCGTCGCAACTCGTGGCCGGTGATCTGGGATTTATCGTCGGCCCGCGTATCAACGCGGCGGGGCGCCTCAGCGATATGTCGCTCGGTATCCGCTGCCTGTTGAGCGACGATGCGACCGAGGCCCGACAGCTCGCCGAGCAGCTGAACACACTGAACCTTAAGCGGCGCGAGATCGAGGCTGACATGCAGTCTCAGGCGCTGGCCGCGGTGCGTAGTCTGCGGTCCGAATCAAGCTCAGGCCTGGCGTCGACGGCCCAGGCTCGCACTCAGCGCTCGGGCGTGGTGCTCTTCGATGCCTCTTGGCACCAGGGTGTCGTCGGGCTGGTGGCCAGTCGTATCAAGGAACAACTGCGTCGCCCAGTCATTGCTTTTGCACCGGTGGATGGTGGGCAGCTGCGTGGATCGGCCCGTTCGGTGGCCGGGGTGCATATCCGTGATGTGCTGGCGAGTATCGATGCGCGGCATCCCGGAATGCTGGGGCGCTTTGGTGGTCATGCGATGGCCGCCGGTCTCTCGCTGGAGCTGCCGCAGCTGGATCGCTTCGCCCGCGAGTTCGATGCCGAGGTCGCCACGTGGCTTGCCGCGCAGGGGTCGCCTGATGTGATCGAGACCGACGGCGAGCTGGAGGAGCGTGACATCGCGCTGCCGACAGCGGTTTCCTTGCGCGCCGGGGGGCCTTGGGGATCGGCTTTCCCTGAGCCGCTGTTCGATGGCCTGTTCGAGATCCGCGACTCGCGTGTGGTTGGCGAGCGGCATCTGAAGATGCAGGTGGCAGCGCCGGAGGGGCGGGGCGTATTCGAGGCAATCGCATTCAACTGTATCGATCCTGCCGCGCCGCGACCGGCGCCGGTTGGCCGGCAGCGGCTGGTCTACCGGCTCGGAACCAATGAGTATCGCGGTGAGCTGCGCCTGCAGCTGGTTGTTGAGCATTGGCTGCCCGTCTGAAGCCGCACTGCGTTAAACTGCGCGCCTCTCCGCAAGCTGGATAAATCGTGGAAGTCACGCAACTAAAGCGCACGCTGAAAGATCTCGAGGAGCGCGTCAGCTCCTTGAGGGGGTTTCTTTGAGTACGACAGCAAGAAAGAACGACTCGAGGAAGTCTCGCGTGAGCTGGAAGACCCCGCCATCTGGAGCACGCCCGACCGGGCTCAGGAACTTGGCCGCGAACGCAGCCGGCTGAGCGCCGATCTCGAAGTCATGGATCGCACCGGTAATGCGATCCGCGATAGCGCCGAGCTGCTCGAGCTCTCCGAGCATGACAACGATGCGGCTGCACTGGCTGAGATCGAGAATGATGTGCTGCGCATCGATCAGGATGTGCGCAAGCTCGAGTTCAAGCGCATGTTCAGCGGCGAGATGGACTCGCACAATTGCTTCCTGGATATACAGGCTGGCGCCGGTGGCACCGAGGCCCAGGATTGGGCGCAGATGCTGATGCGCATGTACATCAAGTGGGCGGGCAGTCATGGTTTCGGCTGCGAGGTCATGGATTCAAGTCCGGGCGAAGTGGCCGGCATGAAGTCCTGTACCCTCGAGATCCGTGGTGACTACGCCTATGGCTGGCTGCGGACCGAGATTGGTGTTCACCGTCTGGTGCGCAAGTCACCCTTTGATTCCGGTAATCGTCGACACACCTCGTTTGCCTCCGTTTTCGTGTCACCTGAGATCGATGACGACATCAAGGTCGACATCAATCCTGCCGACATCACGATGGATGTGTACCGCAGCAGCGGCGCGGGTGGACAGCACGTCAACAAGACCGAGTCGGCGGTGCGACTGACGCACGGACCCACCGGCATCGTAGTGGCCTGCCAGAACGAGCGCAGCCAGCACAAGAACCGCGCCACGGCGATGAAGATGCTGAAGGCCAAGCTGTACGAACTGGAAGTCAACAAGCGTAACGCCGCCGCACGCGTGCTTGAGGAATCGAAGTCGGATGTGAGCTGGGGTCATCAGATCCGCTCCTATGTACTCGACCAGTCGCGCATCAAGGATTTGCGCACGGGCGTCGAGGTTGGTGCGACGGACAAGGTGTTGGACGGTGATCTGGATCCGTTCCTGGAAGCGAGCCTCAAGGCTGGTCTGTAGAAGGACATGATGTGAGCGAGGAAGAAAACAAGCTGATCACCGAACG
>CAYFPW010000052.1:0-8825 GCA_964345055.1 uncultured Steroidobacteraceae bacterium
CGGTTCAGCAGGCATTGTTCAGTGACCAGCAGCGTGCCCTCGCCATCGCTGTGGATGGCGCCCCCTTCATTGACGAAGGGCGCGCGATAACGGGCCAACCCTTCGCGGGCCAGTACGCCGGCAGCCACCGCGTCGTCACGGCGGTAAGGATGGTACAAGCCGCCCCAGGCATTGAAGCGCCAGTCTACACCGCGCCGCCGCCCGCGCCGGTCGACCACGATCGTCGGCCCGACATCGCGCATCCAGCAATCATCGCTAGCCAGCGGAACCACGCGAATCTTTGGCAGTAGTGCAGCCCGGGCAAACTCCAGATGCCTTGGCGCCACACCCACGGTGAGCGGTTCAAATGCAGCGATGGCTGCGGCGAGCTGCACGAACGCCTGTTGAGCCGGCAGCGCCTGCTCGCGCCAGTTATCTGCTCGCTGTGGCCACAACATCCAACAGCCGGCATGCGCCTCGAATTCGCCGGGCATCCAGAATCCGTCCGCGGCGGGCGTGCTCTTGAGCACCTGGCTGCGGCGAACGTTCATCAGGCGCGCTCAGCAGGCATTCAGCGCCTGCCGCAGATCTGCAAGCAGATCATCGACGTCCTCGAGGCCAATCGACAGTCGCACCGTCCCGGATGCGAGGCCGGCCGCCGCACGCTGTTCGGGCGTCAGATCCTGATGACCCAGCATTTGCGGGGGAAGCACCAGCGACTCGGTCGCGCCGAGGCTCGCCGCTGTGGCGAAGAGCTGCAGTGCTTCCGCAAAGCGTCGTCCAGCTTCAGCGCCGCCGTGCAGATCGAAACTCACTACCGTGCCGAAGTCCTGCATCTGCCGTCTCGCCAGCGCATGACCCGGATGCTCCGGCAGGCCGGGGTAGTGAACACGCGCAACGGCTGACGAGCTCATGAGCCATTCGGCGATGCGCTGAGCACTGGCACTCTGGGCACGATATCTCAGCAGATAAGTCTTCAGTCCTCGCTGAATCAGAAACGCGGCGTGTGGATCAAGTGTGCCACCGATGAGGGTGAAATCGGGATGCAGACGTTCGATCAATTCGCGCCGCCCAATCACCGCACCACCCAGCACATCGCCGTGTCCACCCACCGATTTGGTCAGGCTATGCGTGAACAGATCGACGTCGAACTCACCATGCTGATGGGGGCCGGCAAAGGTGTTGTCCATCACCGTCAGTGCACCGTGCGCGCGAGCCAGCCGCGTCAGCGCTGCAATGTCAGCCATGCGCTGCGTGGGATTGGTCGGACTCTCGAACACGACGGCCAGTGTGGGCTGCTCGCGCAGCACTCGCTCTACGCCGGTCAGGTCGGACAGCGACAGCAGCGTGTGTCGCACCCCAAACTTGCCCAGCATTCGCCGCAAGAGCTGGCGCGTCGGCGGATAGGTCTCGATGAAACTGAGCACGTGATCACCGTGCTTCGCCAGCGACAGCAGGGTGGTACTCATCGCGCCCACGCCAGACGCACAAACGATGGCATCGTCGCGCCGCTGCAGACGGGCCAGACTCAGCTCCAGCTGGCGGGTGGTTGGATTAGAGCCGCGTGAGTAGAAAAACCCCGGGCGCTCGCCGTGGAAGTAGCCCAGCGCACCCTCGACGGTATCGAACTCGAACTTTACCGACTGGTAGATCGGCGCCACCAGAGGGTGGTTGTCTGCGGGCAGATCGACAGCAGGCGGGTGGTTGATCTGGGTGGGCGGCTTCACGCGTAGATTCTACCCGGTCTGCCGGCCGATCTACCGGCTACCGGCCGGTGCATGCGCACCCACAGCCCAGTGGCGCAACCGTGCGGCACCCTCCAGCAGCGTGGATTCACGCTTGGCAAAGCACAGCCGCAGATAATGCAGCGGCGGGGGTGACTGATAGAACACGGACAGCGGGATGGTAGCCACACCTGCCTCGGTCAGCAGGCGTTCAGCCATCGTGGTGTCGGCCTCGCTGCTCAGGGCGCGATAGTCGATGAGCTGAAAAAACGAGCCCGCGGCCGGGGACGCTTCCAGCCCACTGCCCTGCAGCTGCGCGAGCAGGAAATCTCGGCGCGACTGGAAGAACGCCGGCAGATCCGCACCGCAGTCCGGACGCCTGTCCAGATACCGTGCGATCCCAAGCTGTGGCGCATGGGCAATCGAGAAAGTGTTGAACTGATGCACTTTGCGTAGCTCAGCGCTGAGTGCTTCAGGGGCTACCGCATAGCCGACACGGAGGCCGGTGGCATGCAGGGTCTTACCGAAGGAATACACCGCCACAGACCGCTGCCGTAATTCAGCATGTTCCAATACGCTGGCATGCGCACGGCCGTCAAACACCATGTGCTCATAGACTTCATCGGCAATCACGCGGCAGTCACGACCGCGCAGCAACTCAGCCAACGTTGCCAGATCATCGGCACCGAGGCAGCTGCAAGCCGGGTTGTGCGGAGAGTTGATGATGACCAGCCGCGTACGCTCGTTGAGCGCTGCCCGCACGCGGTCCCAGTCGGGCGTGAACAGTGGCGGCATCAGCGGCACATGTACGCAGCGCGCACCGGCCAGGCAGACAGCAGGATCATAGGAATCGTAGGCGGGGTCGAAAACCAGCACTTCGTCGCCCGGTCCCACCAACGCCTGAATCGCCGAGAAAATGGCCTCCGTGGCACCAAGCGTCACGGTGATTTCAGTGACGGGATCGAGACGGATACCGCGGAAGCGCTGGATTTTGCGCGCAATGGCTTCACGCAGAGGCGCCACTCCAGCCATCGGCGCATACTGGTTGGCGCCGCCAAGCATGGCCTGATGGATACATTCGATCAGCAAGGGATCGACGTCGTAATCCGGGAAGCCCTGGCCCAGATTGACCGCACCCAGCTCCGCTGCGCGCTGGGACATAACAGTGAAGATAGTCGTGCCGACATGCGGCAACTTGCTGCGCAACACTTGGCTGCGAGTCTCAGCCACGAGCAGCCGCCTGGGAATCGCGTAGTCGCATCCGCTCCTGCCGCGCCAGTAGCACGCCAGCGACGACCACGAACACCGCCACCACGCTCACCATGATGGTCGCCAGCGCGTTGATCTCGGGTGTCACACCCAGCCGTACCTTGGAGAAGATCATCATAGGCAATGTGTTGGTGGAGGGACCGGCGGTGAAGCTGGCGATCACCAAATCGTCCAGAGACAGCGTAAATGCCAGCAGCCAGCCCGATGCCAGGGCCGGCGCAATCAGCGGCAGCGTGATGGTGCGGAATACGGTCAGCGGCCTTGCACCCAGATCCATCGCTGCCTCTTCCAGTGAGATATCGAAGGTTGCCAGCCGCGACTGCACGATGACGGTGACGTACGCGAGCGTCAATGTCATGTGTGCAATCACGATCGTGGCAAAGCCGCGCGAGGCGGGCATGAACGGCAACGGCGCCAGCGCTACGAACAGCAGCAGGAGCGAAAGACCCGTAATGACCTCAGGCATCACCAGCGGTGCACTAACCATACCAGAGAACAGCGCCCGGCCACGGAAGCGCCCGTGGCGGACCAGTGCAAACGCAGCCAGCGTACCAAGCACTGTCGCGCCGCAGGCAGTCACGAAGGCAATCTGCAGACTAAGCCATGCGCCGGCAAGCATCTGTCGGTCACGCAGCAACTCGCCATACCACTTGGCCGAGAATCCGCCCCAGACTGTGACCAGCTTCGATTCGTTGAACGAAAAGACAATCATCGACAAGATCGGTACATACAGGAACAGGAACCCGACCCACATCACCAACCGGATACCAGGCGAGACACGCTGGCTCATGAGTGCTTCTCCGTGTCGTCTTGCAGACGCTGGAACAACAGGATGGGTAGCACCAAGATCAGCAGCAGACAGACCGCCACTGCGCTTGCGAGTGGCCAGTTGCGGTTGCTAAAGAATTCATCCCAGAGCACGCGACCAATCATCAGCGAGTCAGTACCGCCGAGCAGGCGCGGTATGACGAACTCGCCCACCGCCGGGATGAAGACCAGCATGCAGCCAGCAACGATGCCACGCATCGACAACGGCAGAGTGATTGACAGGAAAGCTCGGAAGGGTCTGCACCCGAGATCAGCTGCGGCCTCAAGCAGTGTGGCGTCGTGCTTCTCCAGATTCGCATACAGCGGCAGGATCATGAACGGCAAGTAGGAATAGACAATGCCGAGATACATGGCGAAGTTTGTCTGCAGCATAACCAGCGGTTCGTCGATCAGGTGCAGCCATAGCAGCAGATTGTTGATCTGTCCGTTATTACGGAGCAGCCCCATCCATGCATAGACCCGCAGCAGGAAGGACGTCCAGAAAGGCAGAACCACGAGCAGCAGCAGAGCATTACGCCACGCACGATCCATACGTGCCATGCCATAGGCCATCGGATATCCAAGCAGCAGACACAGCAGCGTTGAAACTGCTGCCACCTTCAGCGAGCTGAACAGTGCCGCGGCGTAGAGCGAATCAGCCAGCAGGCCCAGATAGTTGGAGGTGTGGAGCACTAGCCGTGGGAATACGCCCTCGCTCCATTCGAGCAGCGGCGTGTATGGCGGCTGCGCCAGCTGTGTCGTGGCGAAACTGATCTTGAAGACGATCAGGAAAGGCACGAGGAAGAACAACATCAGCCACAGCCACGGCACTGCCAGAACCAGGTTCCGTCCGAGCGGTAGCCGTGAGAACAGCCCCCGCATGGTCAGGAAGTCAGCACCACAGCGCTTGATTCGTGCCAGCTCAGCCAAATACGCTGATCCCACACCAGCTGCTCATCCGCGTGGCGAAAGCTATTAGGTTGACTGACTCGCACAATACGTCCGCTATCGAGCCGCACGAGATAAATCGAGACCTCGCCCATGTAAGCGATGTCCTTGATGACACCGGAGGAGCGGTTGTTCGCGCCGGGTGGCGGCTCGCGGGTGAGGTGGATTTTTTCTGGCCGAATGGCAGCCCAGACCGTCGCGCCGGGCGCCGAACTGATGCCGTGACCCACGAAGATCGGCGCCTCCAGTTCCGGCGCTGTGATGAGTACATGGCCTGGCTCATCCTGCAGCAGGCGGCCCTCGAACAGATTAACGTTGCCGATGAAGTCCGCGACGAACCGGGTGCCGGGATATTCATAGATCTCGCGCGGCGTACCAACCTGCACGATACGCCCCTGATTCATCACCCCAATGCGCGTCGCCAGCGTCATCGCCTCTTCTTGATCATGGGTGACGATGACAAAAGTCACACCCAGTTGCTCCTGGATGTTGACCAGCTCGAACTGCGTCTGCTCACGCAGCTTCTTGTCGAGCGCACCGAGCGGCTCGTCCAGCAGCAGCAGCTTGGGCTTCTTGACGAGTGCGCGCGCCAACGCCACACGCTGACGTTGCCCGCCTGACAGCTGATGCGGTTTACGGCGCGCGTAATCGCCAAGCTTGACGATATCCAGCATCGCCTTGACGCGTTGAGCGATCCCCGGCTTGTCCAACCCTTCCTGCCGCAGGCCAAAGGCTACATTCTGTTCTACCGTCATGTGCGGGAACAGTGCGTAAGACTGGAACATCATGTTGACGGGCCGCTCGTAGGGCGGCACCCCAGCCATGTCGGCTCCATCGATCTCGATACGCCCGGTGGTGGGCATCTCGAAACCGGCCAGCATACGCAGCAAAGTTGTTTTGCCGCAGCCGGACCCGCCCAGCAGGCAGAAAATTTCGCCACGCTGAATATCCAGCGTGACGTCATTGACCGCGACGAAGTCACCAAACTTCTTGGTGACCCCAGCGATGCGGATGTAGGGAGCCACCTCGCCGCTTCGCCGACCGAACGCCTCAGCGACCGGTATTAAACTTGGTCCACAGACGCGTCATGGTGCGCGTCGTTTCGTCGGTACTGGACTGATCGGCCGTCAGCCGCTGACGCACATCAGCAGGCGGATAGATGCCCGGATTCTCGAGCACAGCCTTGTCGACGAACTGCGCCGCCTGGGTGACGCCATTGGCATACTTGACCTTGTTGGTCACGGCTGCGATGACTTCCGGCTGCAGCATGTAGTTGATGAATGCATGCGCGTTCTTTGGATGCGGCGCATCGGTCGGAATGAGGTAACTGTCGAACCACTGGATGGTGCCTTCCTTCGGGACCACAAACGCAATCTGCGCGCCAGTCTTGTTCTCGACCGCCCGGTCACGGGCCTGCAGCATGTCGCCGCTGTAGCCCACTGCCACACAGATCTCGCCATTGGCCAGATCGCCGATCATGCGCTGGGTATCGATGTAGCGGATGAACGGCCGGAATTTGTTCATGGTCTCACCCGCGGCGGCAAGATCGGCTGGATCCTGAGAGCCAGGGCTCTTGCCCATGTACGCCAGCGTCATCTTGAACATCTCGGAAGCTGAGTCCAGGATGGCGATACCGCACTTCTGCAGATTCTTCGCCACCGCCGGATCCATCACCAACCGCCAGCTGTCGATAGGCGCATCCTTCATCACTGCCTTGATCTTGGCGACGTTGTAGCCGATGCCGGTGACGCCCCACATGTGCAGCACGGCGTGCTCGTTGCCCGGATCGTTCTCAGCCAGCTTGCCGAGAATCTCTGGATCCATATTGCCGAAGTTCGGCAGTAGGGCCCTGTCCAGCTTCTGGTAATAGCCGGCCTTGATCTGGCGACCGTAGAACGACGCCGAGGGAACCACCACGTCATAGCCGGAATGGCCCGGCGCCAGCTTACCGTCCAGTTCCTCATTGCTGCCGTAATTGCTGACCGTCACCTTAATGCCGGTCGCCTTCTCGAAGTTGGCGATGGTGTCGTCGGCCAGGTAGTCATTCCAGATGTAGAGGTTCAGCACCTTTTCTTCCGCTGCCGCAGCAGCAGGCGCAGCAGCTTCCTTGCTGCCGCAGGCTGACAGCAGCAGGAGCAGGGAAAGTCCGAAACCGAGGCGACTGGCTCTGCTGTTCATCTGCGCTGACTCCTGCTGTTGTTGAATCGTGGAATGTTAAGGAACGGAAAGTACCGAAAACACCCTGCAGACTCAAATGGTTTTGCGAGCCGCACACCCGCTTGGGGTTCAGATTAAAGGGATGCCACGCGGCACCTTCACCACGGCTGTACCCGCGATCCGGTCATGCCAAGCCTGGCGCTCCTTGTCGAACGCGATCCACAGGAAGCCCAGACCACCGATGGCCATAGACAGCAGACAGCCCAACGCGCGGACGATGGCTGTCGCCCAGTCGATGGGCTTGCCATCCGTCCGTACCAGCTTCAGGCCGACGATGCTGCCGCCAATGGTGACACCCCGAAGCTTCCACATCACCGCGGCGTATATGACCAGCACGCCGAAGAAGGCACCCGCGCCGGGATCAGCCACCAGATGAAGGGCCATCGATATCAGCACCATATCGATGAACAAAGCAGCCATACGCGACCAGAAACCCGCACGCGGCAGAAGTGTGTCATCCGCCGGTATCGCCGCCGGTGCAGCCGCCTCGGTCATGACGGCCGGTCGAACCGGCTTCTCAACCCGCAGTGACAGCAGAAACGTATAGGCCACGACACCCAGACCGATGCCGCCAAGCAGCTTGTAGACGACGAGTCCGACCACCGGGATCAGGTACAGGGCGAGTACGATCAAGCCACCGATCAGCAAAGCCACGAGCGGCGGTGCACTACGATGCACACGGCGACCGATCCAGACAAGCATTACGGCCTTGCCGAACAACATGGCCCCCATCACAGCGATGCCCAGAAACGGCACGACCAAAATGCCGACCACCGTAACCACCAAAAAGAGAACCAGCACCGGCACCAGCACCAGCGATAGCAGTCCCGCCAGAACCGCGCGACCGGGGTGCCGCTCAAGCGTTTCGACGCAGCGCTGCAGCGGCTCGCGAAACGAGAGCGTCAGGAGTGCGTAAAGCGCTAGAAAACCAAGGGCCAGACCCCAAGCCCAGTACAGGTCGCGATCCAGCGCCAGCGGCCGCGCCAGCAGCCCGCAGTGCCGGATCCAGCTGCGTAGACCATCAGGGTGAGGAAACCCTCCCAATAGCACTGATTGGGTCGTGCCGGAGATCACCGCAGCAGGATCGCGCTTAATGGTGCCACCAATAGTGACGACCTCGCTCGAGACGCGCGCGTCGGGTCCGAGCTCTACATCACCAAGCACTGCGACTACGGTCTTGGCTGTACTGTTCAGGTACACATCGCCCACGATCGCCACTACGGCATCACCGACCAGACCAGTGGCGCGTACGTTACCCGCCAGTGCGACCGCCGCATCCCTGACATCGCCGGCCGTATTGACGTCGCCGCCAAGAGCAATCACAGCATCGGCACGACCACCGACGGGCAGCTCAGCGTTACTTCCCAGAGTGACCACCGTACTGCCCCGAGGCCTGGGTGAGTGATCACCGAGCGCATCAGGCGCAGCGATTGCGACCATTGGAATGATTGCCATGAGGGCAACGAAGGACAACAGAGAGGACCACAGGCGTGATGGCTTCATTCGGGATTCCTCGTAAGGGTGCGATGGACCAGCGTGCCGCTGGTGAACAGCACTACAACACTGCTGAAGAACGTCATCATCAGGACCATTGACCAGATGGTCGGAAGCGCTGCCAACAGCAGGCGACCCACCCTGCCGGTAATCGCCGCACCAGCGGCAATCGCCTGCATGCCATGCAGCGCAACCAATCCGCCGCGCCGTAGGGCTGCAGCAAGCGCCTCCGACACCGGAGCAAACAGCCACCCAAGCATCAGGTGGAGCAGCCCCAGCGCGAGCACTACAAACCCCCACTGGGCAGCGAACGGCCAGCAGTGAAAGCTCTTTCGCCACCACGGCTGCGCCTGACGCAGCGCGAGCTCCGCCAGTACGCGCCTCTGC
>CAYFPW010000053.1:0-8796 GCA_964345055.1 uncultured Steroidobacteraceae bacterium
GTGATCGGGCCGGCCAATTGATGCGCCTCGCTGCAGCCGAGGTCATGTAGAATTCAAGCTCTCGTGGCGGACTGCAGGATGCTTTGGCTCATGACGGCATTGGCGGCACGATGAACCTCACCGACTACCTCATCATCGGCCTCATGCTGGCCTCCTGCATCGCCGGCATCATGCGCGGACTGCTGCGCGAACTGGTTTCTCTCGTTACCTGGGTGCTGGCCGTATTCCTCGCCTGGCGCTTCGCCAGCATGCTGGCGCCACATCTGGGTGGTGCGTTGGCCTCGCATGAGGTGAGCCTCTGGGCGGCACGCGCGCTGATCTTCCTCGCTGTGTTGTTGGTCGGTACCGCCGTGGGCGCGCTGCTGGATCATTTCGTGCGCCTGTCCATATTCAGCGGTGCTGACCGGATGCTCGGTCTGATCTTTGGTGCCCTGCGCGCAGGTGTCGCGCTCGGTCTTGTTGCCATTGGCTGCCAGGCGCTGCATGTCGATGTCGAATCCTGGTATCGGCAGTCGTTGCTGGTGCCCTATGCGGCCCGCATCGGCACCATCCTCCGGCAGATCGGTGGTGAGGATGCGCCCGCTGCTGCGACCGGTAAGACCGTTCAAACGTTGCGGGTCGTGCATCCCAGCAAGGAGAGTTGAGCCATGTGTGGCATCGTCGGTATCGTTGGCACTTCTCCGGTCAATCAGCGCATCTATGACGCGCTGACCGTCCTGCAACACCGCGGACAGGATGCCGCCGGCATCATGACTTCCGACGGCGGCAAGCTGTGCGTGCGCAAGGGCGCTGGCCTGGTGCGTGATGTCTTCCAGCAGCAGCACATGCTCGAGCTGCGCGGTAACAGCGGCATTGGTCATGTCCGTTACCCGACCGCAGGCTGTGACGGCGCCGCAGAGGCGCAGCCGTTTTACGTCAATGCACCCTATGGAATCTGCCTGGCGCACAACGGCAACCTGACCAATGCCGCGGAACTGGCCGAAGTACTGACTCGGGAAGATCGTCGTCATCTGAATACCGAATCGGATTCGGAAGTGCTGCTGAACGTCTTTGCTTCGGAGCTGCAGCGCATCGGCACTCCGCGCGTAACGGCTGCTGACATCTTCGCGGCGGTGAGTGCTGTCTATCGACGCTGCCGCGGCGGTTATTCCGTGGTCGCGATGCTGATCGGACACGGTGTGCTCGGATTCCGTGATCCCAACGGTATCCGGCCGCTGGTGTTGGGGCGCCGCAGCACGCGCAAGGGCGATGAGTACATGCTGGCCTCAGAAAATGTGGCACTGGACATGATGGGCTTCGAGCTGGTGCGCGACGTGGCCCCGGGTGAAGTGGTGCTCATCGATGAGCAAGGTCGGCTGCAGAGCCAGCAGTGTGTCGTGGGCACGCCGCACACCCCATGCATCTTCGAGTACGTTTACTTCGCGCGGCCGGACTCGATCATGGACAACATTTCCGTTTACCGCGCCCGCATGCGCATGGGTGAGCGTCTGGCGGAGAAGATTCGCCGGTTGCATCCTGATCACGACATCGACGTGGTGATTCCCATCCCGGATACCAGCCGCACCAGCGCGCTGCAGATGGCGCAGAAGCTCGGCATCAAGTACCGCGAGGGCTTCAACAAGAACCGCTACATCGGGCGCACTTTCATTATGCCGGGCCAGGAAGAGCGCGAGAAATCAGTGCGTCGAAAACTCAATGCCATCGAGCATGAGTTCCGCGGCAAGAATGTGCTGCTGGTCGACGATTCCATCGTGCGTGGCACGACCTCAGCTCAGATCATCGAACTCGCCCGCGAAGCCGGTGCGCGCAAGGTCTACTTCGCATCGGCTGCTCCGCCGGTCCGCTTTCCCAACGTGTACGGTATCGACATGCCGGCCGCCAGCGAACTTGTGGCCGCCGGTCGCACTGAGGAAGAGGTAGCGCGCCTGATCGGCGCGGACTGGCTGGTCTATCAGGACCTCGTGGATCTGGTGGCCGCGTGCCAGCATGACGATGCGCGTGTGGTCGAGTTCGATACCTCTTGCTTCTCGGGTGAATACGTTACCGGTGATGTCACTCCGGATTATCTCGCGCGACTGCAGGAGGCGCGCTCCGATGCGGCGAAGGCACATCGGCGCGAGTCAGCGCTGAAGGTCGTTGGATCCGGCTGAGCCCGGTTCCATTGGTCGGCTGCCAGCATGCGGCTGCTATTGATCGCAGAATGCCCCTCGCTTGAAGCGCTGATCCGTGCGCAGGTGGCGCACCATTGGCCGGAGGGTGAGGTGCGCCTCTGGTCGCCCCAGCACCAGGGGTCGCTTCCCGCTGAATTCCTCGCTCAGGGGTACGACGCGGTCTTGATCGCCGAGCGCTGGTCCGGCACAGAGGGTCTCGACTGGCTGCGGGAACTCAGCGCGCGACCGGGCTTTGCCAAAACGGTATTCGTTGCCGATCAACCCCATGCGACGCTGGTGCGGACCGCCGCGGCTGCTGGCGCGCATGCGGTGCTCGACGTTAGCGGTTCAGAGCCGGTCCAGTGGCGGGCATTGCTGCAGGAGGTTGCGGATGCCCAGCGGCTTGCGCTGGGCGATTGGCGGGTGTCCGACCAGGCGCGCGAGGCGCAACGCTTTGGCGACGCCTACATTCCCGGTTATCGGCGGGTGCGCGTACTCGCACGAGGTCCGGTTTCTCAGCTCTATATTGCCGAGAGCGCCAAGATCGGGGCGCTGGTGGCGCTGAAGTTGACTCATGCCGGGCGCGAGGCGACCGGAGTCGATCTGGCCTTCGAACGCTTCCTGCAGGAATACGACATCGCTGACCGTCTTCATCATCCCAATATCGTGCGGCTGTTCGAGCTCGGCGTAGCCGATGATCACGCCTATCTGGCGATGGAATATTTTCCGCTCGGCGATCTACGTCGCCGCATGCAGTTGGGTTTGTCACCCGCTGAATCGCTGGCCATCGCCGCGCAGCTGGCGCAGGTGCTGTCGGTCATCCATGAGGCCGGGGTCGTGCATCGTGATCTGAAGCCGAGCAATGTGATGATGCGCACCGAATCGCAGATCGCTCTGATCGACTTCGGGCTTGCCAAGCGGCTGGCGCTCGACCTCGATTTGACTGACCGTGGTCTGATCTTTGGCACGCCGCACTATATGAGCCCGGAGCAGGGGCATGGCGAGCCGGTCGACGGGCGGAGCGATCTGTACAGTCTCGGCGTACTCTTGTTCGAGATGCTGGCAGGCGAGAAGCCATTCACGGCGGAAACGCCCATGGCCGTCCTGTATTGTCATCGTCACCAGGCGCTGCCCTCACTCCCCGACCCTGTGCGTCACCTGCAGCCGCTGGTACATCGACTGTTGGCGAAGCGACCGGAGCATCGTTTTCAGAATGCCGCAGCGGCCGCGCTGGCCATCGAGCAAGCGCGTGACCACTGGCTGGCGCGAGTGATGTATGGCTGACAACGCCGCAACCGGAATACTTGCGGCCGCTACGCCCGAGGCGTGGATCCAGACAGCGGCTGAGCATTGGCAAGAGATTCTTGTCGATCATGCCTATTGCGAAAAAAAGGCTGCATCGAGTGCGCTGGCATTCATCTTCGCGTACCCGGAATTGGAGCAGCAGAATCTCGCGCTGTCTCGTCTGGCACGTGAAGAATTGCGGCATTTCGAGCAGGTCACACGACTGATGCGGCGGCTGGGCGTGCCTTTCACTCGTCTTCGTCCGGGCCGATATGCCTCTGGGCTACGCGCCATGGTGCGCACACATGAGCCGGCGCGGCGCCTGGACCTGATGCTCATCGGTGCGCTGATCGAGGCGCGCTCCTGCGAGCGGTTCGTTTGTCTGGCGCCCCATTTGCCGCCAGTGGTTGGTGATTTCTATGCCGAGCTCGCGCGGGTCGAGTCGCGCCACGGCGAGCTTTACCTCGAACTGGCCGCGAATGCGGGCGATGACTGGCGCGAGCGTCTGGCCATGCTCGCTGAGACCGAGGCGGATCTCATCACTGCGCCGGATACTGAACTGCGCTTTCACTCAGGGCCGGTGCGCGCCAGCGTTTGCAACTGATAGGAGCCGTTGCTCCACTTCAGGCAGCTGCCCTGTTCATACCAGGCCCCCAGCACGATGCGTCGCGCAGCACGGCCATCGAGCTGGAAGTCATGAATGCCGGGGCGATGGGTGTGGCCATGGATCAGCGTGCGTGCTCCGGTAGCGCGCATCGCGGCGCTGACAGCATCCGGACTCACGTCCATGATTTGCGGTGGCAGCCGATTCATGTGGCGCTGGCTGCCTGAGCGCGCCGCGCCCGCCAGCATCCGACGGGTGGCCAGCGGCAGCCGTAGGAAGCGTCGCTGCCAGGCTGGCCGGCGCACCTGCGCGCGCAACTGCTGATAGGGGCGGTCCTCCCGGCATAGCAGGTCGCCATGGGTGAGCAGCACACGCTCATCGCCCAGTTCCAATACCACCGGATCGGTCAGCAGCCGGCAACCGCTGGCGGCGGCAAATTGCTCGCCCAGCAGAAAATCGCGATTGCCGTGCATGATGTGGCAGGCCGTTCCAGCCCGCGTCAGTGCCGACAGTTCCGCGCAGACTGCGGCACGAACGGGGTCGTCGTCATCGTCGCCCACCCAGACTTCGAACAAGTCGCCGAGGATGTACAGCCCCTCGGCCTCACGTGCAGCGCCTCGCAGGAAGGCGCTGAACTGCGCGCAGGCCGCAGGATAGGTCGCGTCCAGATGCAGGTCCGAGATGAACAGCAGGCTCACGATACGTCGCCCTTCATGGCCGAATCCCGTAACATTCTACGGATGTCTCAGGCCTCCGTCGTCACGCGCTTTGCCCCCAGTCCCACCGGCGAGCTGCATCTGGGCAATGCCCGCACAGCCTTGTTCAATTTTTTGCTGGCGCTCCGCCACGGTGGGCGTTTTGTGCTGCGGATTGAGGATACGGACGCGGCCCGTTCCAGCGAGCAGCACATCGCCTCGCTGGTCGCCGATCTGCAGTGGCTGGGACTGCATTGGGATACGGGTCCGGGTGCCGCCAATCCGGAGCAGGCCTGGCGTCAGGCTCTGCGCGGCGACATATACCGGCCCTGCTATGAGCGGCTCATCGCCAGCGGGGCGGCCTATCCGTGCTTTTGCACGGCTACGGAACTCGACCTGTCGCGCCGCGCCCAGCTGGCTGCGGGTCGTCCGCCCCGCTATGCCGGCGTCTGCCGGAAACTGGACGAGGCCGGCCGCGCGCAACGCGTCGCCGCTGGGCGCAAGCCAGCGCTGAGATTTGCGGTTCCAGCAGGGCAGGTGATCGAATTCGACGATGCCGTCCACGGGCCGCAGCGCGTCCTCAGCGACGAAATCGGTGATTTCATCATCCGTCGCGAAGATGGCAGCAGTGCATTCTTCTTCTGCAACGCCATTGATGATGCGGAGATGGGTATTACGCATCTGCTCCGTGGCGAGGATCATCTAAGCAACACGCCGCGCCAGCTGTTGCTGCTCTCCGCGCTGGGGTTGCAAGCGCCTTCGTATGGACATGTGTCGCTGCTAACAGGGGATGACGGCGCGCCGCTGTCCAAGCGTCACGGCGCCACCACCGTGCGAGAGTTGCGCGAGGCCGGGTATGGCGCCAATGCAATCTGTAACCTGCTTTTCAGGCTCGGTCACAGTACGACCGATACGGGTCTGTTGACCCTGCCTCAGATGGCCGCAGGCTTCGAAGTCGCTCATCTGCAGCGCGCAAGCGCTCATCTCGACCTCGTGCAGTTGCGTCACTGGCAGCGGGCTTGGCTGCATTCTCTGGATGCCGCGCAGGCGCGCGACTGGCTGCTGCAATGGCTGCCGCCGCAGGCCGAAGAGGCCTCGCTCGACAACTTGCTGTCGGCCATCCGTCCCAATGTACTGTTGGCCAGTGATGTGCGTGAGTGGTACGCCATATTGCGGGGCGACTCGCTGGCCATCGATACCGAGGCGGCCGAAGCTATCCGCAGCGCGGGAGCTGGTTTTTTCGCAGCGGCCGCCGCATCCGCCGCATCGCCGGAGCGTGCTCTGGATGCCGCCGCGCTGCGAATGGCCACCGGTACCAAGGGCGCCGCATTCTTTCGTCCGCTGCGCGCTGCCCTGACCGGGCGGCTTCATGGCCCAGAAATCGACCCGCTGTTGCGCGCGCTAGGCGCTGAGCGCATTCGTGTCAGGCTCGCCGCCTGTGCTGAGTCGCCGCCCTCAGCACCGCAATGAGTTATCAACGAGCACCGCGATGAGCACACCCAATCCCTCGCTTCGCATCCACAATTCGCTGACCGGGCGCAAGGAGTCGCTGGTGCCGCGTGTGCCGGGCCGCATCGGCATGTATGTCTGCGGCATCACTGTCTACGACTTCTGCCATGTTGGGCATGCCCGCTTTCTGGTGGTGTTCGACACCGTGCGGCGATACCTGCGTCACTGCGGTTACCAGGTGACCTATGTGCGCAATATCACCGACATCGATGACAAGATCATCCGGCGTGCGGCCGAGAACGGCGAGTCGATCGGTGCGCTGACCGAGCGGTTCATCCGCGCCATGCATGAGGACTGCGCCGCGCTCGGCGTCGAGCCGCCGGATTTCGAGCCGCGCGCGACGCAGCATGTGGAAGGCATGGTCGATCTCATCACGAGACTGATCGATCGCGGTCTGGCGTATGTCGCGGGCAATGGTGATGTGCTCTACAGCGTGAGCAAGTTCCCGGACTACGGGCGTCTGTCCGGCAAGAAACTGGAAGACCTGCGCGCCGGTGCCCGTGTCGAGGTGGATGACGCCAAGCGCGATCCGCTGGATTTCGTGCTCTGGAAGCGCGCCAAGCCGGGCGAGCCGGCATGGGCGACGCCCTGGGGAGGGGGTCGCCCCGGCTGGCATATCGAGTGTTCCGCGATGTCGCGGGCGCTGCTCGGGGAGCACTTCGATATACACGGTGGCGGCATGGACCTGAAATTCCCGCACCACGAGAATGAGATTGCGCAAAGTTGCGGCGCCACTGGTGCGCACTTCGTCAATATCTGGATGCACAATGGCTTCGTCAACGTCGACAACGAGAAAATGTCGAAGTCTCTCGGCAATTTCTTCACCCTGCGCGACGTGCTGCCGACCCTGCGTCACCCGGAAGTGATGCGCGCCTTTCTGCTAGCTAGTCATTATCGTGCGCCGGTCAACTTCGCGCCGGCTCAACTGGAGCAGGCCGAGGCCTGGCTGACGCGGCTTTACACGGCAGTGCGCGGGCTGGACTCATCCGGGGTCGATGCAGCCGCTGCATCCTCGGGTGCTGCAGCAGATTTGCCAGAGGCAGGCACTGCCCGGGCACAGTTCGCCGCCGCGATGAACGACGACTTTAATACGCCCGAGGCCATGGCTGCATTGCAGACTCTGGCGCGCGAACTGAATACACAACGCGCGGCAGGAAATAACGTCGCAGCCAGACATCTGGCCGCTGTGCTGCGCGAACTGTCAGGGTTGCTTGGGCTGATGCAGTTGCCTGCTGAGGAATGGTTCCGGCTCAGCAGCGGTGGGGTAAGGGATGCCGCCGTGATCCTGAACGAGAGTGATATTGAAGCTCGTATTGCTGATCGACTCGCTGCGCGTCAGCGCAAGGATTTTGCTGCAGCGGACCGAATCCGGCAGGAGTTGGCCGACACGCGGGAGTGCAGCTCGAGGATAAGCCGGGCGGTCTCACCGCTTGGCGGCGCGGCTGAGCGGGAGCTATCGCTGGCGGCCGAGGAGGCGCTCGATGATGCCGCTCGCGCTGCAGTGCTCGGTGGCCAGCGGTGCGTGTCTGGCAGCGCGCTGCTTGTAATGCTCGATATGATCGAGGATCTCGCGGAGCGCATCGGTCGCTTCGGTGCTGTCCTCAATCGCAATACCGATCGCCCCAAGCGGCGGCAGCGGCCCCATCACAGCGTCCACGCGGAGGCAGATCCCGCCCTGCACGGTCAGGGTGCGGCAATCAGCCGGAACGGGTATCAATCGCCGGCACTGCTGCCGACCACGTGGCGCCTCGAGCCACACGCTTCGCCTGAACGGCTCAGTGCTACCGGGCCCGCAGAGCGTCAGCTCCAACTTGATCGAACCCGCGTCGTTGTCCGCGAGGGTGGTAGTCAGCAGGAAGCCGCCACTGCCCTGTGGAACCTCAAAGCGCTTCCCATCCTGCGGCACCAAGGGCTGTAGTCGGTTTTCTGCAGCGAGTGAGCGGGAGCAGTCCTCGAGCCACTCCTGATTCGCAGGAGCGATCTGCTCGGAGAGCCAGCTGTGCGCTGGCACCACGACCGGTACACCGGCAACCAGCATTTCCAACAGCACGCCGCTGCAGCGATCATGATAGCGACGTGCATCGTAGAGCAGCAGCCCGATATCACTCCCACAGACGAGTTCCGCATACTGCTGCTGATCAAGCGTGCCTGCTGAGCAATCCACCGGTGCGGCGTTGGCTTTCAGGGGATGCTCGCTTGCCAACTGTGCGATGCAAGCATCCAGCTCGGTACGCAGCGAGGCGCGCGCATTTTGCACGACCAATTGTGCGCGGCCTGGCACGAAGACTTCCTGCCACAGACTGCGCAGGAGCGAAGGCAGAATGGCGCGGTTCTTTTCACGCCGCGCATGGCCCAGGCAGGCGATGCGGGCGGGTTGCGGCTGCAATCGCAGCCGGCGAAGGTCCGAAAAGAGCGGATGTACCGGATAGGGCAGCATCTCGAAGTCAGTGACTTGCAGCGCGCGATATTGATCGGCCAGCGGCTCGGTGGTGCACCACAGTGATAGCCGGATGCCGCGGCACCGCTCCAGCACATCGCGCAGCGAGGCCTGCAT